>NZ_JBVKBW010000003.1:441360-656838 GCF_055635295.1 Streptomyces sp. NPDC111520
TGAGTGGTGTCTGTCCCGGACCAGAACCTCTCCCACCCCTCCCCCTCTCCCACGCCCGCGCCGACCCACCCATCTCTCGCCCCAAACAAACCTCCCCCCCCCCCCCCCGCGACCGGCACCGCGCCCGGCCGGCACCGCGCCCGGCCGGCCCCGCGCACGTGCCGGTAGCGTGCCGGCGTGTCCCTGATACGGATCCTCGCCGACGCCGCCGGGGGCGTCTTCCCGCCCGCCGACGGCTCGGTGACGGTGGTGCCGCAGCCGTCGCCCCGCGACGCGGGCGTCATCGCCTTCACCGCCCACAGCGTGGTCTTCGCCGACGCCGATCCGGAGGTGGTCCGCGGACTGCTGCCGCCCGGCGACCTGTCGGCGCCGCTCAACCCGCCCTTCCTCACCGCGCTGTGCGGGCTGCTGGACCGCACGGTCGACAACATCGACCTGCTGACCGCCGCGCCGGCCCTGCCGGGACCGCCGCAGGCCGCCCTGGACCTGCCCCTGCGGGAGACAGCCGACCGGGACCGTCCACGGATCGCCCGGGCCCTGCGGCACCGTGACGGGGTACGGGCCTGGACGGTGCCCGGGGGCACGGTCCTTACGGGCCGCGGCGTCGCCGGCCGGTGGGAGGCGGCCGTGGAGGTCGACCCCGGGGCACGCGGTGCGGGCCTCGGCCGCCGGCTGGCACTGGCGGCCCGTCATCTCGTCCCCGCGGGCGCGACGGTGTGGGCGCAGATCGCCCCGGGCAACGCGGCGAGCGTGCGGGCGTTCACGGCGGCGGGCTTCGTACCGATGGGCGCCGAGGCGCTGCTGGTCACCCGGGAGGACTGACGGCCCCGCGGGGTCACTCGACGGCGGCGGTGGCCCAGGGCAGGCTGATCCACACCGTCTTGCCGCCCTCGGCGGTGGGGGTGACGAGGAGGGTGCCACCGGCCTCCGCCGTGAGGTGACGGATGATCACCATGCCGCGCCCGTTGTCCTGCTGCACGGCGGCGGGCAGCCGCTGGGGCCATCGGGGGTGACTGTCGGTGACCCCGATGCGCAGTTGCTCGTCCCGGTCCAGCTGGACGTCCAGAGTGAAGGTCGGCGACTGGCCGAGGGTGTGCAGCACCGCGTTGGTCGCGAGTTCGGACACGATGAGCCGGACGGAGTCGGCCGGGTCCGAGTCCTCGGGCATGCCCCACTCCACCAGCAGGTCGCTCACGTAGCGACGTACCGCGCGGACCGAGGCAGGGTCGCTCGGCAGGGTGACGGATGCTTCCTGGTGGTCTGCCATGGCGACGCTGTCCCTTTCCCGCCGTGACCAGGACGCCGGCGCCTGCCGCGCCCGTGGCCGCGCGCGCGACAGCCGAAGGCGCCGTGCCCCGCCTTCCGCGCGGCACGTCCCCGTACGGCACTCACGCGCCAGAGTGTCACTCATCGTCCCCTTAATCGGGTGTCACCACAGCTATATGCATATATCTGTCGCCCAAAGCGGTGAACTCTGCTACGAGAGAACGTATTTGCGCGGCAGACTTCGCTCGGGGACCGGCGAGGGTGCCGGGAACCGGGAGGTGCACACACCATGCAGCAGGTGCCGGCGGTACGCCGCCGAAAGATCGGCTCGGAATTGCGCCGTCTGCGCGACACGGCGGGGCTCACGAGCGGTGAGGCCGCCCAGCGCCTGGGATGGCACCAGTCCAAGGTGAGCCGGATCGAGACCGGCCGCAGCGGAGTGCGCCCCGAGGACGTCACGGCGCTGCTGGACGTGTACGGGGTGCGCGACCAGCGGCTGCGGGAGATGCTCGCCGCCCTGGCCGGCGAGGGCGACCGCCGCGGCTGGTGGCACGAGTTCCGCGAGGAACTCCCCTCCGCCTACCGGGACTTCATCTCGCTGGAGACCGACGCCTGCCGGGCGCGGACGCTGGAGACGACGGTGGTGCCGGGGCTGCTGCAGACCCCGGACTACGCCCGCGAACTGACCCGCTCCGTCCTCCCGCAGCTCGGAGCGCGGCAGATCGCGACCCTGGTGCAGGTGCGGATGGCGCGCCAGGCGGTGCTGCGCGCGGACCCTCCGCTGGAGCTGTGGGCGGTGCTGGACGAGGCGGTGCTGCGTCGCAGGGTCGGGGGTCCCGGAGTGATGGCGGCGCAATTGAGCCATCTTGTGGAGCTGGGTTCACTGCCTCATGTGCATCTGCAGGTGCTGCCTTTCTCCGCCGGTGGGCATATAGGCGTCACAGGGCCTTTCGTAATCTTCTCATTTCCGCGCATTGCTGATCTGGACGTGGTTGTTCTCGACCATTTGACGAGTAGTCTCTATCTGGATCAGCACGAGGACGTCAGGGCGTACGGTGCAGCCTTCAATCGGTTGCGCTCCCATGCCCTGTCGAGTGAGCAGTCGCTGTCCTTCATCTCCGGCATCGGCAAAGGCGCGTAAGGAGGCACACCCCCCATGTCCGACGCTCTGCCTCAGTACGTCACCTCAAGTGCGTCCCTCTTCGGCGTGAACTGGCGACGCAGCAGCTACAGCACGGCGGCGAACAACTGCGTCGAGACGGCCCTCATCGGGGACGGGCCGCTCTCGGGACAGCTCGCCGTACGCGACTCCAAGGATGTGCGCGGCCCCGCCCTGCTCTTCCCCCCGGCGACCTGGGCGGAGTTCCTCGCCGCCGTGGCGGCGGGGAACCTGACCGAAGGCCCCTGAACTCAGGGGCGCGGCGGCGCCGTACGGACGATCGTCCCCACGGCGTCGCCGATCTCCCGGTCCGTCAGGTCCGCCCGCGCGGTGAGCCGCAGCCGCGAGATCCCGTCGGGCACGGACGGTGGCCGGAAGCAGCCCACCGCGAGGCCCGCCCCGCGGCACGCCGCGGCCCACTCGACCGCCGCATCGGGCGACGGCGCCCGCACCGACACGACGCACGCGTCCGGCGCGGTGACGTCCAGTCCCGCCTCCACCAGCCGCTCGTACAGCTCGCGGGCGACCGCCCGGGCCCGTTCCGCACGCTCCGGCTCCCGCCTCAGCAGGCGCAGCGCGCCCAGCGCCGCGCCCGTGGCCGCCGGGGCGAGGCCGGTGTCGAAGATGAACGTCCGCGCGGCGTTGACCAGGTGCTCGATGACCCGGGCCGGGCCGAGCACCACGCCGCCCTGGCTGCCCAGGGACTTGGAGAGCGTGGCGGTGCAGACCAGTCCGGGCGCACCCGCCAGACCCGCCTCCGCGGCGGCCCCCCGGCCCCCGGGGCCGAGCACCCCGAGCCCGTGGGCGTCGTCGACCAGCAGCGCGGCCCCGTGCTCACGGCAGGCGGCGGCCAGCGCGCCGAGCGGGGCGGCGTCGCCGTCCACCGAGAAGACCGAGTCGGTGACGGCCACGGCGGGCCCCTCGTGGCCGACGAGCGCCTTGCGGAGGGCGTCGGGATCGGCGTGCGGCACGACCTCGGTGGTGGCCCGGGAGAGCCGGCAGCCGTCGATCAGCGAGGCGTGGTTGCCGCTGTCGGAGACGATCAGGGTGCCCGGCTCGGTGGTGAGCGCGGTGACGGCGGCGAGGTTGGCGGCGTAGCCGGAGGCGAGGACCAGCGCGGCCTCGAAACCGCAGAAGGCGGCGAGTTCGGCCTCCAGTTCGGCGTGCAGCTCGGTGCTGCCGGTGACCAGCCGCGAACCCGTCGAACCGGCGCCCCAGCGCAGGCAGGCGTCGGCGCCCGCCCGCGTCACCTCGGGGTGGTGGGCGAGCCCCAGGTAGTCGTTGGAGGCGAGGTCGAGCAGGGGCGAGCGCGCGGGGCGGGGCCGCAGGGTGCGCACCAGTCCGGCGGCGCGACGCCGTTCGGCGTGCGCGTCGATCCAGTCGAACGGGTCGCGGGTCATGGTCGTCCCCTGGGGTCGGCGGAGGGTTCGGCGCCACCGTAGTGTGCCGGACCGGCTCGCACGGTGTGGTGATGCACACACCCTGAGCGAGCTGTCTTGTGGGATGCCCCATTGGCCCGGGCCCGCGCGGTACGTCAGGATCGCGGCATGGATCTGCTGAATGCTTTGGTGGAGAAGGGCCTGCGCCGCGAGCTGCCCACCCGCGAGGAGGCGCTCGCCGTGCTGGCGACCTCCGACGACGAGCTCCTCGACGTGGTGGCCGCGGCAGGGAAGGTGCGCCGTGCGTGGTTCGGCCGCCGGGTCAAGCTGAACTACCTGGTCAACCTGAAGTCGGGGCTGTGCCCCGAGGACTGTTCGTACTGCTCGCAGCGGCTCGGCTCGGAGGCCGGGATCCTCAAGTACACCTGGCTGAAGCCCGACGAGGCGGCGGCCGCCGCGGCGGCGGGGGTCGCCGGCGGCGCCAAGCGGGTCTGCCTGGTGGCGAGCGGACGCGGCCCGACCGACCGCGACGTGGACCGGGTCTCCCGGACCATCGAGGCCATCAAGGAGCAGAACAAGGCCGTCGAGGTGTGCGCCTGCCTGGGCCTCCTCTCCGACGGGCAGGCCGAACGGCTGCGCGGCGCGGGCGCCGACGCGTACAACCACAACCTCAACACCTCCGAGGCCACGTACGGGGACATCACCACCACCCACACCTACGCGGACCGGGTCGAAACGGTGCAACAGGCCCAAGCGGCGGGTCTGTCGGCCTGCTCCGGGCTGATCGCGGGCATGGGCGAGAGCGACGGGGACCTGGTCGACGTGGTGTTCTCGCTCCGCGAGCTGGACCCCGACTCCGTCCCGGTGAACTTCCTCATCCCCTTCGAGGGCACCCCGCTGGCGAAGGAGTGGAACCTCACCCCGCAGCGTTGCCTGCGAATTCTTTCGATGGTGCGGTTCGTCTGTCCCGATGTGGAGGTGCGCATCGCGGGCGGCCGCGAGGTGCACCTGCGGACCATGCAGCCGCTCGCGCTGCACCTGGCGAACTCCATCTTCCTGGGCGACTACCTCACCAGTGAGGGACAGGCCGGCCAGGCCGACCTCGACATGATCGCGGACGCCGGCTTCGAGGTGGAGGGCGCCGGCGAGGTGACCCTGCCCGCGCACCGGGCGGACGTGGCGGCCACCGCGGCCGGGAGCTGCGGCGGACAGGCCTCCGCGGGCTGCGGCTCGCACGGCGAGGGCGGGGGAGGCTGCGGTCCCTGCGGCGGCCACGCCGAGGGCGATGTCCCCGGTGACGTCCCCGGTGACGTCCACCGCGACGCCGCGCAGCCGGCAGCCGCCGGTGCCGCCCGCACCGACCTGGTGGCCGTGCGCCGCCGCGGCACCGGGACGGACCTGCCCCCCAATGCCTGAGCCGCTCACCCCCGGCGAGCTGCTGGCACTGGACCGGGAGCACGTCTGGCATCCGTACGGGCCCATGCCGGGCCGTCAGGAACCGCTCGTCGTCGAGTCCGCGGCCGGGGTCCGGCTGCGGCTCGCCGAGCCCGTCGAGGGCGTGACCGACCTCGTGGACGGCATGTCGTCCTGGTGGTCGGCGATCCACGGCTACAACCACCCGGTGCTCAACGAGGCGGCCCGCGGCCAGCTCGACCGGATGAGCCACGTGATGTTCGGCGGCCTCACCCACGAACCGGCCGTGCGGCTCGCCGCCCGCCTGGTCGAGATCACCCCCGAGCCGCTGCGCCACGTCTTCCTCGCCGACTCCGGCTCGGTGTCGGTGGAGGTCGCGGTCAAGATGTGCCTGCAGTACTGGCGTTCGCTCGGACGGCCGGAGAAGCAGCGGCTGATGACCTGGCGCGGCGGCTACCACGGCGACACCTGGCAGCCGATGTCCGTCTGCGACCCCGAGGGGGGCATGCACGGCCTGTGGTCCGGCGTCCTGCCGCGGCAGGTCTTCGCGGACGCGCCGCCGGCCGCGTACGAGGAGGCGTACGCCGACCACCTGCGGGAGACGGTCGCCCGGCACGCGCACGAGCTCGCCGCCGTCGTCGTGGAGCCCGTCGTGCAGGGCGCGGGCGGCATGACCTTCCACTCCCCCGCCTACCTTCGGGTGCTGCGCGAGGCGTGCGACGAGCACGACGTGCTGCTGGTGTTCGACGAGATCGCCACCGGCTTCGGGCGCACGGGGACGCTGTTCGCCGCCGGACACGCCGGGGTCGCCCCGGACGTGATGTGCGTCGGCAAGGCCCTGACCGGCGGCTACCTCACGATGGCCGCCACCTTGTGCACCTCGCGGGTCGCCGACGGGATCTCCCGGGGCGAGGTGCCGGTGCTCGCCCACGGGCCGACCTTCATGGGCAACCCGCTGGCCGCCGCCGTCGCCTGCGCCTCCCTCGACCTGCTGCTCGGCCAGGACTGGGCGCAGGAGGTCAAGCGGATCGAGGCCGGGCTCCGCGAGGGCCTCGCGCCGGCCGCGGACCTCCCGGGGGTGCGCGACGTACGGGTGCTGGGGGCGATCGGCGTCGTCCAGCTCGACCACCAGGTCGACATCGCCGCCGCGACGCGGGCCGCCGTCCGCAGCGGGGTATGGTTGCGGCCGTTCCGGGACTTGATCTACACGATGCCCCCGTACGTCACGGGGGACGAGGACGTCGCGCGCATCTGCGCGGCGGTGCGCGCGGCGGCGGAGGCGGCATGACGGTGTTGTTCGTGACCGGTACGGGCACGGAGATCGGCAAGACGGTGACCACGGCGGCCCTCGCGGCGGCCACGCTCTCCGCCGGGTACAGCGTCGCCTACCTCAAGCCCGCGCAGACCGGGGTGGGCCCCGGCGAACCGGGCGACGCCGCCGAGGTCACCCGGCTCGCCGGTCCCGAGGTCACGAGCGTCGAACTGGCCCGCTACCCCGAGCCGCTGGCGCCCGCCACGGCCGCTCGGCGCTCCGGGATCGCCCCGGTGGGTCCGGCCGACGTCGCGGAGGCGGCGGCGAAGCTGGCGGCCGTGCACGACATCGTCCTCGTCGAGGGCGCGGGCGGACTGCTCGTCCGTCTCGACGACGCGGGGTCGACGCTCGCGGACGCGGCGCGGATGCTGGCGGCCCCGGTGCTCGTGGTCGCCCCGGCGGGACTCGGCACCCTCAACGGCGCCGCGCTGACGGCGGAGGCGCTGAAGGCGCGCGAACTGAAGTGCGTGGGCTTCGTCATCGGCAGCTGGCCGGAGGACGCCGACCTGGCCACCCGCTGCAACCTGGCCGACCTCCCCGAGGTGACCGGCGCCCCGCTGCTGGGGGCGCTGCCCGCGGGCGCGGCCGCCCTCGACCCCGCCACCTTCCGCCAGGCGGCGCCCGGCTGGCTCTCCCCCCGCATCGGCGGCATGTGGGACGCCACCGCCTTCACCACCCACTGGGCACCCCCGGTCCTGGCCTGACCCGCCGACCTCCCCCCGCCCCGGACCCCCTCACCGCAGCGGCGTCCGGGGCGGGGGCAGGCGCCCCCGCGGCGAAAGCCACACGGCACGGGCGCGCCAACGCCGCCCGGAAGGCGCCCACCCTCGGCCCCTGGCCTGACGTTCGCCTCCGGCCGCCCGCTGACTTCCCCGCTGCAACGGCGTCCGGGCGAGGGAGCGGGCGACCCCGCGGCGAAAGCCCCACGGCATCGGAGCGGGCGGCAGCGCCGGCCCTTCGCAACCTCGTAGCGGTCAACGGCGTCCCGCCCACCCGCACGCCCGCACGCCCGGGCCTGACGTTCGCCTCCGGTCGCCCCCTCGCTCCCCCGGTGCAGCGCTGTCCGGTGCCGACGGGCGGGCGGACCGCGCCGGGGGCGGCACGTCGCGGACTCACCGGCCTCCCCGAGGTGACCGGCGGCGGGGGCGCCCGCGCCCGGTCGTCCGCAGGGTCGGTCCACCCCGCACGGGACGCGCCGGAGGCGGACGGCGGGCGACACGTCCGAATTCACCCCGGTACGGGAAGGCTTGGGACGGGCTGCGGGGCGGCAGAATCGGAGGGAAGGGGACCCGAGGCGAAGGAGGTCCGGCGATGAGGAGCCATCCCGGCGTGCCGCGTGAATCCGTCCACCACCCACTGTTCGCCCGCTTCTACGCCCGCTGCGGCCCGGTCATGGACGCCCGCGCCGGCTTCGGCGCGTACCGGGAGACCGTCCTCGCGGGGCTCACCGGCCGGGTCGTCGAGATCGGCGCGGGCTCGGGACTGAACTTCCGTCACTATCCGCGCGGCGTCGCCGAGGTCGTGGCGATCGAGCCGGAACGGCATCTGCGCCGGCTGGCCGCCGACGTGGCGCGGCGCGCGGAGGTGCCGGTGGACGTCGTGCCGGGGGTCGCCGAGGCGCTGCCGGTCAAGAGCGACGCCTTCGACGCGGCGGTCGCCTCGCTGGTGCTGTGCTCCGTACGCGACCAGAAGCGCGCCCTCGCCGAGCTCCACCGGGTGCTGCGCCCGGGCGGAGAACTGCGGCTGCTGGAGCACTGCCGGGCCGAGGGCCGCGGGCACGCCGCGCTGCAGTGGGCCGCGGATCGCACGCTGTGGCCGCTGCTGTTCGGCGGCTGCCGGACCGGACGGGACACGCTCGCCGCAGTCGAGGCGGCCGGGTTCGAGGTGCTGGAGGTGCGCCGCTTCCGCGTCCCGGAGGGGGCCAAGGGCCTCACCCTGCCCCTGCCGAGCGCACCGCACGTCCTGGCCACCGCGCGCCGCCCCGGCTGAGCCGCCTGCGTCTCTGTACCTACTGGTATGTACACTGCTGCCATGGAGACGACGCCGGAGCGCCTGATCGAGAGCACCCGCGAACTGCTCTGGGAACGCGGCTACGTCGGCACCAGCCCGAAGGCCATCCAGCAGCGCTCGGGGGTCGGCCAGGGCAGCATGTACCACCACTTCTCCGGCAAGCCGGAGCTGGCGCTCGCCGCCGTGCGCCGGACCGCCGAGCAGATGCGGGAGACCGCCGAGCGCGAACTCGCCCACCCGGGCACGGCGGTCGAGCGGGTCTCGCGCTACCTGGGCCGCGAACGCGACGTGCTGCGGGGCTGCCCGATCGGCCGGCTCACCCAGGACCCGGAGGTCGTCGCGAGCCCGCAACTGCGGGCGCCGCTCGACGAGACCTTCGAGTGGCTGCGCGGGCGGCTGGCGGACGTGCTCGCCGAGGGCCAGGCGCGCGGCGAGATCGCCCCGGGCCTCGACACGGGCGACATCGCGGCGGCGCTCGTGGCCGTCCTCCAGGGCGGCTACGTCCTCGCCCGGGCGGCCGGCACGGCCGCCCCCTTCGACCAGGCCGTCAGCGGCGCGCTGAACCTGCTGGCGCACCACGCCTGAGCGCCGCGCCCACACCCGGCACCACACCCTGGGGGGACACATGTACGCGATGCAGTACGGGATCACGTTGCCGGCCGACTACGACATGAAGGTCATCCGCGACCGCGTCGCCGGCCGCGGCCGGCTCACCGACGCCTACGAGGGCCTGGGCTTCAAGGCGTACCTGATCCGTGAGCGCGGGGTGGAGGGCTCCCCCGTCAACGAGTACGCGCCCTTCTACCTCTGGGACGACACCGGCGGCATGAACCGCTTCCTGTGGGGCGGCGGCGGCTTCAGCGGGATCGTCGAGGACTTCGGGCGCCCGGACGTCAGTCATTGGACGGGGGTCGCCCACCGTCCGGGGTCCGCCTCCGGGGCCGCGCCCCGTGCCGCGAGCCGCCTCCGGCAGCGCATCCCCGCCGGTGCCGACCCGCGTGAGCCGGTCGCCCGGGCCCTGGAGACGTGGGAGGAACGCGCGGCCACGGCCGGAGTCCACACGACCGTGCTGGCCGTGGACCCGCGCCACTGGGAGACCGTCCTCTTCACGCTCTGGGAGCGGACGCCGCCCGCCTCCGTCACCGACCCGGACCGCTACGAGGTACTGCACCTGTCGGCACCGCACCTGGACGAGGTCCCGGTGGGACGCCAGTGGCCGTAGCCGCTCAGACGCACCAGGAGCGGAGTTCCCCGGCGATCTCCTGCAGCCCGGCGGTGCCACCCTTGACCAGCCGGGCCAGGTCGCGGACCCGCTCGGGCGTCGTGGCGACCTTCAGGCCGCCGGCGACGAGGTAGGCGTAGGCGACCGCGGAGGCGAAGAGCGCGTTGGAGCGCTCCAGGGCCGGCACGTGGACGAGCAGTTGCAGCAGGCAGGCGGCCCGCTCGTGGGGGTCGGTGTAGACGGGGACGCCGAATATCTCGGCCTCGTGGCGGCTGACGGCGGCCACCAGGGCGCCCCAGTCGGTCACCTGGGGGTCGCCGGGGGTGTTGTGCTCGGCGACCATGAGCAGCCAGGCGAGGTCGATCCGCAGGGTCAACGGCGACCTTCGCGCTCCGTGCCGAACTCCTCGGCGAAGACGGACTCGTAGCGCTCCATGAACTCGGCGGCGGCCTCGACGAAGCTGCGGCCCCGCTCCCCCGCGTCCTTGCGGACGAGTTCCTCGATGTACCGGTTGACGCTGACACCCCGCTGCGCGGCGCGCTCCCGGGCGGCCGCGGCGGTGGCCTCGTCCACCCGCACGTTCAACTGCGTCTTGGCCATACCGTCAAGCTAGCGCCGAGGCACTAGCAGTGACAAGCGGCCCCCGGGGGGCGCATCCGCCGTCGGGCCCGTGCGCCCCGGAGCCGGGCCGGGCTCCGGAGCGGACGGGGCGCGCCAGGCGCACGCGGGGCGCGCGCCGTGGCGGCAGCGTGCCCGGGGCGCGGGCTCAGAGGCGGCCGGCCACCGTGCGCGCCAGGTCCTCGAGCGGCTTGTCCAGCCGGGACGGGTCCTCGTTGCGGACCACCCGGATCGCGACCCACTGCCCGGACACCCGCAGGAAGACCGATCCGTCCTCCAGCCAGGCCTCGTCACCGATGCCGTCGAGCGGCCGCAGCTCGTGGCCGATCCCGCGCTCGGCGTCGTAGTAGTTCTTCCCCGCCTCCCCCGCGAAGACCTCGACCTGGCCCGTCGGGCCGGACGCCGGCGCGACGTAGGTGCAGGTCCCCTCCAGGTCCCGGCCGGGCTGGAGGGCGATGCCCGCGATCCCGTCGGCCTCGTCCTGCGTCACCAGGGCGCACGGGTCGCCGGCCGACGCGCCCGTCGGCGAGGCGGACGACTGCTGCGGGGAGGCCGCTGACGACCCCTCGGCGGCCGGGCCGCTCGGCGCGGTCGCGGACGGCTTGCCGCCGGCCCCGTCGGCGCCGCCGTCCGCCGCGTCCCCCTGGCACCCCTGGAGCGCCAGGACCAGCAGCGCCGCCACGGGCACCGCCGCCCAGGCCCGCGTGCGCCGGCGGTCGCCGGCCCCGGTCCGGCTGCGTGCGTACACCATCATTTCGGTCCCCCTCGAAACGTGTCCTCGCCCCCGTCCCGGTCAGCGTGCCCGGCGCGGGTGCACCTACAGACGTACGGGGACGGCCGGCCGGTTTCGGCGGGACGAACTCCGAGGTCGCGCGGATGCCGCCCGCGCGCCCCGGCGCTCACCCTCGGGGACGATGCGGCGCCGCATCCGACGACCTACGCTCGGGTCGCATACGGACAAGTGCGCACTTCCTCACGTTGGGGGGCAAGCGTGTCGACATGGACCGCAGCTGAATCAGAGGGCATCGAGGCGGGAGCCGGGGCCGCCGCACGGGCGACGGCACTGACGAAGTCGTACGGAACGGGCGAGACCCGGGTGGTCGCCCTGGACGCGGTGGACGTGGAGATCGCCCGCGGCCGCTTCACGGCCGTGATGGGCCCCTCCGGGTCGGGGAAGTCCACGCTCATGCACTGCCTGGCGGGGCTGGACACGGTCACCTCGGGGCGGGTCTGGATCGGCGGGACCGAGATCACCCGTCTGGCGGAACGCGAACTCACCCGGCTCCGCCGTGACCAGGTCGGCTTCGTCTTCCAGGCGTTCAACCTGCTGCCGACGCTCACGGCCGCCGAGAACATCACGCTGCCGATGGACATCGCCGGCCGCCGGCCCGACCGGGAGTGGGTGGACCGGGTGATCGACACCCTGGGCCTGCGCGACCGGCTGGGGCACCGTCCGGCACAGTTGTCCGGCGGGCAGCAGCAGCGCGTGGCGTGCGCCCGCGCCCTCGCCTCCCGGCCGCAGCTGATCTTCGCCGACGAGCCGACCGGCAACCTCGACTCGCAGGCGGGCGCCGAGGTACTGGGCTTCCTGCGGGAGGCCGTGGACGCGCTCGGCCAGACCGTGGTGATGGTCACCCACGACCCCACCGCCGCGGCCTGGTCGGACCTGGTGCTCTACCTGGCCGACGGACGGATCGTCGACGAGATGCACGAGCCGACCGCGGACGGCGTCCTGGAACGGCTCAAGCGGTTCGACGCGCTGCGGAAGCAGGGCTAGGCACCGGCGATGCTCCGGGCGACGCTGCGCAGCTTCCTGGCCCACCGCGGCCGGCTGCTGCTCAGCGCGCTCGCCGTCCTGCTGTCGGTGGCGTTCGTCACCGGCAGCATGATCTTCTCCGACACCGTCAACCGCACCTTCGACCGGCTGTTCGCGTCGACGTCCGCCGACGTGACGGTCGGTCCCCCCGAGGCCTTCAGCGAGGACCGGCGGTTCGCCTCCGGTGAGGTGCGCACCCTCCCGGCGTCGCTGCTGGAGAGGGTGAGGGCGGTCCCCGGTGTCGCCGACGCCCGCATCGACGTCACCGTGCACAACACCACCGTCGTCGACGCGCGGGACCAGCCGGTGGAGCCCACCACCGGAGCCCTCACGGTGGCCACCGACTGGTCGGGCAGTCCGCGCAGCTCCGTCCGGCTGACCAGCGGTCACGCGCCGCACGGCGCCGGAGAGGCACTGATCGACGCCGACACCGCCGCCAAGCGCGACCTGAGGATCGGCGACCGGCTGCGGGTGCTGGCGCAGCCGGGCGCCTTCTGGGTCCGGCTCTCCGGGATCGCCACCTTCACCACGACCAATCCGGGCGCCGCCCTGCTGTTCGTCGACACCCCCACCGCGCAGTCCCGGCTGCTGGGCAGGACCGGTGTCGCGACGTCGGTGCAGGCCGACGCCGCTCCCGGGGTCTCCGACGACGCCCTGAAGCGGCGGATCGCCGCCGCGCTCGGTCCCGGCTACACGTACACGACCCAGGCAGAGCAGGCGAAGTCGGCGGTGGAGAGTCTGGCGGGCTTCCTGGACGTGATCAAGTACGTGATGCTGGGCTTCGCCGGTGTCGCGGTCCTGGTCGGGGTCTTCCTCATCGTCAACACCTACTCGATGCTGATCGCCCAGCGCACCCGTGAGCTCGGTCTGCTGCGCGCGCTCGGCGCGGACCGCGGGCAGGTGCGGCGGTCGGTGCTCGTCGAGGCCGTGCTGCTGGGGGTGGTGGGCTCCGCCCTGGGCCTGGTGTGCGGGATCGGCACGGCCGCGGGGCTGATCGGGCTGCTCGGACTGTTCGGGATGAACATCGACGCCGCCGAGATGGTCGTCCGCTGGCGCGTTCCGGTGGCGGCGTTCACCGTGGGCCTGCTGGTGACGCTGGTCGCGGCCTACCTCCCGGCGCGGCGGGCGTCGCGGGTCTCCCCCATGGCCGCGCTGTCCGACGCCGAGGCCGGCGGGACCGAACGCGGCCTGCGGTGGCGGGCGGTGGGCGGCGCCGTCGCGACGCTGGTCGCGGCGGGGGCGCTGAGCGGGGCCGCGGCGGCCGGGAGCACCGGGGACGCCGCGACGTTCCTGGGGGTCGGCATCGGGCTGTCGCTGGTCGCGGCGGTGGTCGTGGGCCCGTTGCTGGTGCGTCCGGTGATCCGGGTGCTGGGCGGGGCGTTCCCCCGGGTGTTCGGGCCGGTGGGGCGGATGAGCCAGCGCAACGCCCTGCGCAACCCGCGCCGTACGGGGGCCACGGCCGGCGCGCTGATGATCGGGCTGGCCCTGGTCACCGGCCTGTCCGTCGCGGGCACGTCGATGGCGGGCTCCTTCGACCAGGAGATCGACCGGGCCCTGGGCGCGGACTACGTCGTGCAGGGCACCCACTTCGCGCCGTTCGCCCCGGAGATCACCGACCGGGTGCGCGCGGTGCGCGGCGCCGGGGAGGTGGTGCCGGTGCGGTACGTCTCCGTCCTGATGACGCTGCCCGACCGGCGCGCGGTGGAGCTGACGGGGACGGCCATCGGCCCGGGGGCGGACCGGGCCCTCAACCTCGACTACGCCGCCGGCGACACGGCGGGCGCCCTGGCCCGCGACAGCCTGTCGCTGTCCGCGACCTACGCCGCCCACCACGGTCTGCGGGTGGGCAGCCGGGTTCCCTTGCGCTTCGTCGACGGCAGCTCGGCGACGTTCACGCTGCGCGCGCTGACCACCAGCCAGAGCACCCTGCTGGGCGACGACGCGACCCTCACCATGGGCCTGGCCACCGCCGAGCGGTTCCTGCCCCGCGGCCAGGACGCCGCGCTGTACGTGAACGCCGCACCCGGCACGGACAAGCCCACGCTACGGGCGAACCTGGAGCGGGCCCTCGACCGCTATCCGCAGGTGGAGGTCCGCGACCAGGCCGACTACAAGGAACTGGTGCGCACCCAGATCTCCGTGCTGCTGAACCTGGTGTACGCCCTGCTCGGGCTGGCGATCATCATCGCCGTGCTGGGTGTCGTCAACACCCTCGCCCTGTCGGTGATCGAGCGCACCCGCGAGATCGGGCTGCTGCGGGCGATCGGTCTGTCGCGGCGGCAACTGCGCCGGATGATCCGGCTGGAGTCCGTGGTGATCGCGGTCTTCGGCGCCGTGCTGGGGCTCGCCCTGGGGATGGTCTGGGGCGTGGTGACGCACGAGGTGCTGGCGCTGGAGGGCATGCGGGCGTTCGCCGTCCCGTGGACGACGGTGGGCGCGGTCATGGCCGGTTCCGTGGTGGTGGGCCTGGTCGCGGCGCTGCTGCCGGCCCTGCGCGCCTCGCGGATGAACGTCCTGGCCGCGATCGCCCACGAGTGAGCCGCCCGCGGACGGGGAAGGCCGGTGACCGGCGGACGGGTCGCGACGAGGGAGCGGTCATGGCACGACGGTTCCGGTTCGGTGTGAATCTGCTCGAGCCCGCGCTGGGCGACGCGTGGGCGCGCAAGTGCCGCCGGGTGGAGGCACTCGGCTACGACGTGCTCAAGGTGCCGGACCACCTGGGATGGCCCGCGCCCTTTCCGTCACTGGTCGCCGCGGCGCACGCCACGCGGCGCCCGCGGCTGGGGACCTTCGTGCTCAACGCGGCGTTCTGGAACCCGGTGCTACTGGCCCGCGAGGTCGCCACCACCGTCCGGCTCACCGGCGGCCGCCTGGAACTGGGGCTCGGCGCGGGCTACGTCCGCGAGGAGTTCGAACGGGCGGGCCTGCCCTACGGCACCGCCCGCGACCGGGTCGACCACCTGGAACGCACCCTCGTGACGCTGGCCGGGCTGCTCCCGGGACCGGACGGGGCCGGCTCCGCCGGCGCGGGCAGCGGGACCGGCGTGCCGCTGCCGCCGCTGCTCCTGGGCGGCAACGGCCCGCGCATGCTGCGACTGGCGGCGCGGCACGCCGCCGTCGTCGCCTTCACCGGCGCGGAGGCCGACCCGGGCGCGGACGACGGGTCGATGCGGCTGCTGTCCGCCGCGACCGTGGAGGAGCGGGTCGCGGCCGCGCGCGGGTACGCCGCGGCGTACGGCACCGACCCGGAGTTCAACGTCCTCGTCCAGCGGGTCGTCGTCACCGGGGACCGCCGGGCGGCGACCCGGGAGCTCGCCCCGCACGCGCCGCACCTGGACGAGGAGGAACTGCTCGACCTGCCCACGCTCCTGGTCGGCACGGTCGCGGAGATCGCGGAGCAGCTGCGGCGGGGCCGGGAGCGCTTCGGCTTCGGCTACGTCACCGTGCTGGAAGGCGCCATGGAGGCCTTCGCCCCGGTGATCGCGGAGCTGCGCCGCGGGGAACCGCCGGAAGGACCCGGAGGGCACTGATCCGCTGGCCCCGCGGCCCGCCGGGCTGGTTGGCTGACCCGCATGGACGATCTGGGGATACGCAGCGCGGTACCGGCCGACGCCGAACGGGTGCTGGACTTCTGGGGCACGGCCGCCGAGGGCACCAGCATCAGTGACGACCCGGAGGGCGTGGCGCGGCTGATCGCACGCGACCCCGGGGCCCTGCTGCTGGCCGAGGCCGGCGGCGTGCTGGTCGGCACGGTCATCGCGGGCTTCGACGGCTGGCGCTGCCATCTGTACCGGCTGGCGGTCCACCCCGGACGGCGGCGGCAGGGCATCGCGCGGGCCCTTCTGGCGGCGGCAGAGGAGCGCTTCACCGCGCTGGGCGGGCGCCGCGGCGACGCCATGGTGCTGGAGCGCAACGAGCGCGCCCACCACGCGTGGCGCGCGGCGGGCTATGCGCCCCAGCACGACTGGCGCCGCTGGACCAAACCGTTCCGGAGCACCCGGTAGCCCACGCCCCGGGAGGGCGCCTCGCGGGGCGCCCCGCCTCCCGGCCGGGACCGGCGGCGCTCCCGGCTGTCCGTTGTGCGCGGGCTTCCTACGATGGGCTTATGGACGACCCTGCGAGTCCGTCACGCCTCCGGTCCCGTCGCCCACGGCCACGCTCGCACGCGCGCCCGCGCCCGCGCCCGGGTCCGCGACGACGGCGCGCGGTCCACCGGCGCCTGACCGATCATGGGACCGAGGTGTCCCGATGACCGAAGTGCTGCTCCTGGCCGTCGCCCTGCTGCTCACCCTGGCCTGCGCCGTCTTCGTCGCCGCCGAGTTCTCGCTGACCACGGTCGAGCGGGCCGACCTGGAACGGGCAGAGAAGGCGGGCGAGCGCGGTGCCTCCGCGGCGCTGCGGGCGGTGCGCGGCCTGACGGTCCAGCTGTCCGGCGCGCAGCTCGGCATCACCCTCACCGGACTGGTCATCGGCATGCTGGCGCAGGCATCGATCGCCGAGCTGCTGGCGGGGCCGCTGCGCGCGCTGGGGATGTCGGCCGGCGGGGCGGCGTCGCTGGGCCTGGTGCTGGGCACCGGCATCTCGACGGTGGTGCTGATGGTGGTGGGGGAACTCGTCCCCAAGAACTGGGCGATCTCGCGTCCGCTGCCGGTCGCCAAGGCCGTCGCCCCGCCGCAGACCGTCTTCACCAGCGCCTTCGGGCCGTTGATCCGTCATCTGAACAACACCGCCAACCGGGTGCTGCACCGGCTGGGCATGGAACCCACCGAGGAGCTCGCCTCGGCGCGCAGCCCCGAGGAGCTGGTGGCCCTGGCCCGGCACTCCGCCCGGGCGGGCGCGCTGGAGGCCGACACCGCCGAGCTGTTCGTGCGGACGCTGAGCCTGCCCCGGCTGACCGCCGAGAACGTGATGACCCCCCGCGTCCAGGTCGTCGCCCTGGAGGAGGGCGCCACCTGCCGGGACGTCGCCGACATCACCCGCGCCACGGGGCTTTCCCGCTTCCCCGTCCACCGGGGCGGCCTGGACAACGTCATCGGCATCGTCCACATCAAGGACGTCCTGGCCGTGCCGTACGAACGCCGGGAGGGCCACCCGATCACGCCGTTGCTGCGGGAGCCGGTGCCGGTCCCGGAGTCGCTCACCGTGGACCGGCTGCTGGACCGGCTGTCCGGCTCGATGAGCATGGCCGTGGTCATCGACGAGTACGGCGGCACCGCGGGCGTCGTCACGCTGGAGGACATCGTGGAGGAGGTCGTCGGCGAGGTGCGTGACGAGCACGACCCGCTGGAGACCCCCGACCTGGCCTTCAGCCACCAGGACCGCACCGGCCGCCGCGTCTACGACGCCGACGGGGCGGTGCGGACCGACCAGCTCGCGCCCATCGGCCTGCGGGTCGCGGACGGCCCCTACGAGACGCTGGCCGGCCTGGTCGCCGAACGGCTCGGGCGGATCCCGGCCACCGGCGACACCGTCGAGGTCAACGGCTGGATGGTCGAGGTCACCGACGACTCCCACCACCGCGCGGCACACGTACGGCTGATCTCCCCGGCCCCCCGCACGCAGAACGGGCTCGCGCCGGCGCACGGCGCGGACGACGGGACGGCGGACCCGCGATGATCTTCCTGCAGTTGTTCGTCGGCTTCCTGACCCTGGTCGTGAACGCCTTCTTCGTCGGCGCCGAGTTCGCGATGATCTCCGTCCGGCGCAGCCAGATCGAGCCCCGCGCGGAGGCCGGGGAGCGCGGCGCGCGCCACGTCCTGTGGGGGCTCCAGCACCTGTCGCCCCTGATGGCCGCCGCCCAGCTGGGCATCACGCTGTGCACCCTGGTGCTGGGCATCGTGGCGGAACCGGCCATCGAGCACCTGCTCGCGCCGCTCTTCCACCTGCTGCACGTACCGCAGGGCGCGATCCACGCCCTGTCGTTCGCGATCGCGCTGACCCTGGCGACGTACGCGCACATGCTGTTCGGCGAGATGGTCCCGAAGAACATCGCGCTCGCCGCGCCGGAGCGGACGGCGCTGGTCCTCGGTCCCCCGCTGGTGACCCTGGCGCGTGCGCTGCGCCCGGTGATCTTCACGGTGAACGCCTTCGCGAACGGTCTGCTGAAGCTGCTGCGGGTCGAACCGAAGGACGAGGTCGCGGCGGTCTTCTCGGACGACGAGCTGGCCCGGATGGTCACCGACGCGGGCCAGGCCGGGCTGCTCGACGAGCGTGCCGCCATCCGCCTGCAGGACGCGCTGGAGCTGGGCCGGCGCCCGGTCCGCGCGGTCGTCGTCCCGTGGGAGCACGTGGTGTCGGCGCGCTTCGGCACGACCCCGGCGGGCCTGGAGCGCCTGGCCGCCCGGTCCGGCTTCTCGCGCTTCCCCGTCACCGACGACGCCTGCCGCATCCTCGGCTACCTCCATGTGAAGGACGCCCTCGCGCTCGGACCCAGCCGCCACGACCAGCCCTTCCCGCGCGGCGCGCTGCGCCGGATCACCCGGGTCGGCGCGGCCACCCCGCTGGACGACGTCCTGGCGGCGATGCGGGCCAGCGGCGCGCACCTTGCGGCGGTCGTCGACGACCAGGGCCGCGGCCTCGGTCTGGTCACCATGGAGGACGTGCTGAAGGAGCTCGTGGGCCGCGCACCGGCCGCCTGAAACGGCGCTCCGACGGGCCGGTAGGATCTCGCCCGCCATGCAGATGAACGCCACCCACACCAGCTTCGTCGCGCTCGGCGACTCCTTCACCGAAGGCATGTCCGACGCGCTCCCCGACGGCTCCTACCGGGGCTGGGCCGACCTCCTCGCCGGGCGGCTCGCCACCCACGCGCCGGGCTTCCGGTACGCCAACCTGGCGGTGCGCGGGAAGCTCATCCAGCAGATCGTGGACGAGCAGGTGGAGACCGCGGCCTCCATGGAGGCCGACCTGGTCACCCTGGTGGGCGGCCTCAACGACGTACTGCGGCCCAAGTGCGACGTGGCGAGGGTGTGCGCGCTGCTGGAGGAGGCCGTGGAACGGCTGGCGCCGACCTGCCGGCAGCTGGTGCTGATGCGCAGCCCGGCCCGCCGGGGCCCCGTGGCGGTGCGGTTCCTGCCGCGTATGGAGCAGCTGTTCGGCTTCGTCGACGACCTGGCCGCCCGGCACGGCGCGCTCGTGGTGGACCTCTACGGCGCCGATGTGCTGGGCGACCCGCGCCTGTGGGCGGAGGACCGGCTGCACCTGGACGGCGAGGGGCACCGCCGGGTCACCGAGGCAATCTGGCAGACCCTCGGGCACACCCCGCAGTTCGACTGGACCGCGGCCCTGCCCGACTCCGTCCCGCTGTCCTGGCCCGCCCGCCGCGCCGCCGACCTGCGCTTCACCCGCCAGCACCTCGTCCCGTGGATCGGCCGCCGCCTCTCCGGGCGCTCCTCCGGCGACGGCCTGCCGCCCAAGCGCGCGGAACTCGTGCCGTACGAGCTCTGAGCGCACGTCCCGGTGCCCCCGCCCACCTGACGTGGGGACGGGGGCACTCCGGTCCTGCTCGCGGGCAGGTCAGCCCCATCCGCCGAACAGGCCGCGGTTGGCCTGCGCGTGGCAGATGTTGTAGCCGCCGGCCGCGTGGGCCTTCTCGGTGTGGCCGTCGATGGTGACGGAGCAGTTGATGTCTCCGGAGCCCTGCAGTTGGGCGGTCACCGTGTAGTACAGGGCGTCGCCGTCGAGGGGGAGGCTCGTGGTGAACCGGCCGTTCTTCCAGTGCCCTTCACGGCTGTCGCTGTCGGAGCCGTAGGTGATGTCGAGCGGGCCGAGGGCCCCGGACGGCGCGGTGCCCCACACCGTGAACACGACCTCCGGCTTCGCGGCCTTCTTGGACGGCTGGTCCGCGTCGGTCTTCGTGGTGCCCTTGGCGTCGTCCTTCGTGCCGCCCTTCCCGTCGTCCTTCGCGGCCGGACTGCTCCCGGTGACCTTGCCCGTGGTGTCGTCGCCGCCCCCGGCGAGGGCGCCGAACGCGCCGACGACGACGATGAGGCCGACTGCGCCGAGGCATCCGAAGCCTGCGATCTTCCCCGCGTTGGACTTCTTCGGCGGCTGCGGTGGCCCGGCCCATCCCGGGCCCTGCCATCCGGCGGGCGGCTGCGGCGGTCCGGCTGGCGGTCCGGGTGGCGGCGGGTACTGAGGCGTCGACATGGCGTCCCCCTGACTGGTGTTGGTGTTGGGGACACCGTGGCAGGGACATCACTGTGCGCATCGCGTTACGCACCTGCTGTGACATCGCCGTGACCAATCAGGGACGGATCGTGACTCTTCGGGATGGGTCGCGTTCTGCTCTCGCGGCAGCGCCACTGTCCCGCCGTCTCGCGCCCTTCGGGCGCAAAGCAGCGGGCTGCGGAGGGGAGGGTGGCGGTCCGGGGCTTGTCGGCAGTGTGCGGCCCGGTGGTCGGCTGGGGTTCGGGCGCCGGAGCGGGTTGCCTGTCCGCTGGCATCGGGTCTCGTTGCCGTCAGCGGGTACGGATGGCCGGTTGCCACGCCTACTGCCGGTGGTGGGCGCGCCCGCCGTAACCCGCGACTGCGGGTATTTCGGGGTGCTGCCCGGGCGGTCGGCGGGAGATCGGGCTCTGTTTCGACGGTATGGACGTCGAAAGCGAGCCCGATCTTTGAGCCACGCTTTCAGCGGTCTAGCCGTCGGAACAAAGCCCGATGTCCGATCGGGGAATCACCCGCAGACGCCGGTTACGGCGGGCGCGCTCTCTACGGACAGGTGGCGTGGTCACCGGCCATCTGCACCCGCGGACGGCAACGAGACCCGAGCCAGACGAACAACCGGCCCCGCTCCGGCGCCGGAACGCCCGCCGCCCACCCACCCGCACACTGCGAACAAGGCAGGCCCCCCGCCCTCCCCGTCCGCAGCCGGCGCCGTGCGCCCGCAGGGCGCGAGACGGCGGGACAGCCGAGGAACCGGCGCACCACCCGCCGGCAGCACCTCACGCCCCTCCCAGAGCCCTTTGACCTGGGCATTCTCGGGCGTAGTGGACGGCGGCGACCACCATGGGCGGCGGGTAAACTATCGCTACGTGACTTCCAAGCCCCGCATCCCCAACGTCCTGGCCGGCCGCTACGCCTCCGCGGAGCTCGCCACGCTGTGGTCCCCCGAGCAGAAGGTGGTGCTGGAGCGCCGCCTGTGGCTGGCCGTGCTGCGGGCCCAGAAGGACCTCGGGATCGAGGTGCCGGAGCAGGCCCTCGCGGACTACGAGCGGGTGCTCGAGCAGGTCGACCTGGCCTCCATCGCCGAGCGGGAGAAGGTCACCCGGCACGACGTCAAGGCGCGCATCGAGGAGTTCAACGCCCTCGCGGGGCACGAGCACGTGCACAAGGGCATGACCTCGCGCGACCTCACCGAGAACGTCGAGCAGCTGCAGATCCGGCTCTCCCTGGAGCACGTGCGCGACCGTACCGTCGCCGTCCTGTCCCGGCTCGGCCGGCTCGCCGCCGAGTACGCGGAGCTGGTCATGGCCGGGCGTTCGCACAACGTGGCCGCCCAGACCACCACCCTCGGCAAGCGCTTCGCGACCACGGCCGACGAGCTGCTGGTCGCCTTCGCCCGGGTCGAGGACCTGCTCGGCCGCTACCCGCTGCGCGGCATCAAGGGCCCGGTGGGCACCGCGCAGGACATGCTCGACCTGCTCGGCGGTGACGCCGGCAAGCTGGCGGAGCTGGAGCGCCGGATCGCGGGGCACCTCGGCTTCTCGGAGGTCTTCACCTCCGTCGGCCAGGTCTACCCGCGCTCGCTGGACTACGACGCCGTCACCGCGCTGGTACAGCTGGCCGCCGCGCCGTCGTCGCTGGCCAAGACGATCCGCCTGATGGCCGGGCACGAGCTGGTCACCGAGGGCTTCAAGCCCGGCCAGGTCGGTTCCTCGGCCATGCCGCACAAGATGAACACCCGCTCGTGCGAGCGCGTCAACGGCCTGGCGGTCATCCTGCGCGGCTACGCGTCGATGGTCGGCGAGCTGGCCGGCGACCAGTGGAACGAGGGGGACGTCTCCTGCTCCGTGGTGCGCCGGGTGGCGCTGCCGGACGCGTTCTTCGCCTTCGACGGCCTGCTGGAGACCTTCCTGACGGTGCTCGACGAGTTCGGCGCCTTCCCGGCCGTCATCGCCCGCGAGCTCGACCGCTACCTGCCGTTCCTCGCCACGACGAAGGTGCTCATGGGCGCGGTGCGGGCCGGCGTCGGCCGCGAGCTGGCGCACGAGGTCATCAAGGAGCACGCGGTCGCCTCGGCGCTCGCGATGCGCGAGAAGGGCGCCGAGCGCAACGAGCTGCTGGACCGGCTCGCGGAGGACGAGCGCATCCCGCTCGACCGCGCCGGGCTGGACGCCCTCATGGCCGACCGGCTCTCCTTCACCGGCGCGGCCGCGGACCAGGTCGCCGAGGTCGTGCGCCGGGTCGGTGAGGTCGCCGACCGCTACCCGCAGGCGGCCGCGTACACCCCCGGGGCCATCCTCTGACCACGGTCCGGCGGACCCGCCCCTCCCAGGACGAGCTGGAGGCCGCCCGCGACCGCGTCATCCCCGACGTGATCGCGGACGGCCTGCGGGTGCTCTTCTGCGGCATCAACCCGGGGCTGATGTCGGCGGCGACCGGTCACCACTTCGCCCGCCCCGGCAACCGCTTCTGGCCGGTGCTGCACGCCTCCGGCTTCACCCCGCGCCGACTCGACCCCTCGGAGCAAAACGAACTCCTCGCGTCCGGGCTGGGGATCACCAACGTCGTCGCGCGCGCCTCGGCCCGTGCCGACGAACTCACCCGCGACGAACTGCTGGCGGGCGGGCGGCTGCTGTCGGAGCGGGTGCTGCGGTACGAGCCGCGCTGGCTCGCCGTGGTCGGCGTCACCGCCTACCGCGTGGCCTTCGCCGAACCCCGCGCCCGGATCGGCCCCCAGGAACGCACGATCGGCGGCACCCGGATCTGGGTCCTGCCCAACCCCAGCGGCCTGAACGCGGGCTGGTCGACCCAGGCCATGACGGAGGAATTCGGCCGCCTCCGCGACGCGTCGTCAGAATGACACGCCCATGGACCCGGGAAGCGAGGAGCACGCCCGCCACTGGCTCGCCACGCTCGGCGTCCGGCAGGTCGGCGACGACGCCTGGACCGACGGCGAGCACCCGGGACGCCGCTTCACCACCAACGAGATCGCGCACTCCAGGGTCTACGAGGTCTTCGTCGACGATCATCTGGACGTCGAGGGCCAGGTACGACTGGCGTTCGGGCTGCTGGACCTCCTCGACGACTACTGGGTGACCTGCGAGATCCGCATGGCCGACCGGGGACCGGACGGTCCGCTGCCGTCGGCCGCGCTCTGGGAGGGCTATCGACGCCGCTTGGAGGCGGAACGGGACCCCGAGTCCGTGACGTACTCGCTGTGGGTCGACTGGTTCGAGGACCGGACCACGGCCGCGACGGCCTTCGCCGAGGTCCTCGGAAATGACCTGGACCGGCTGCGGGACGGCGCCTCCCCCGCCCTGCTGCGGCGTGCCCGACGCGTACTGGAGAGCTCCGGCCCGGTGCCGTGGCCGGTGAAGGAGGCGGCGTACGGTGCGGCCGCACGCCTGCCCGAGCTGCACGCCGCCCTCTTCAAGGCCCTCTTGGCCTCGTACCACGACGTCCACGGCGACCTGCACACCGACGCCGCACTGACCCTCCTGTCCCGGCTCGGACTCCCCTCGGAAACCCGGCACTTGGCCGAGCTGTGCCACGTCCTGACCGCCGGGCACGAGAACCACCACCGCAGCCCCGGCGCGTGGGACGTCGCCGTGCGGGCTGCCGCTTCCTGAGGCGGGGGGGTCCGGGCGGGGGTCATGCCGTGCTTTCGGGTACGAGGGGGTCGGGGTGCGTGGCGAGGAGCCGGGTGAGGAGGGGGAGGGCGGCGGCTGTCGTGGGGGCCTGGGCGGCGGGGAGGTTCGCGACGTCGGGGGGCAGTGTCATGCCGCCCCGGGGGACGGCGAGGACGCGCATGCCGGCGGCGTTCGCCGAGCGGATGCCGTTCGGGGAGTCCTCGACGGCCAGGCAGCGGGTCGGCGGCACGCCGATCGCGGCGGCGGCCCGCAGGTAGGGGTCGGGCGCGGGTTTGGCCCGCGCCACGTCCTCACCGCACACGACGGCGCCCAGCCGTCCGGTCAGGCCCAGTCGTTCGAGGACCGCCAGGACGAAGCGGCGCGGGCTGGCCGTGGCGAGGCCGACGGGGCCGTGGCGTCCGGCCTCGATGACCAGGTCCACGGCTCCGGGCAGTGCCGGGACCCGGCCCGCGGCGACCTCGCCCGTCGCCGCGGCGGCGCAGGCGTCGGCCACCTCGGCGGGCCCGGCCGCGCCGTCGCACAGTCCGGCGACGTACACCGCCCAGCCGCCGTTGCCGTGCAGGGCCGCGGTGTCCTCGGCCCGCCACCGGTGACCGTGGCGGGCGGCGAAGGCGGCGCAGACGCGGACCCAGGTGTCCGCGCTGTCGACCAGGGTGTCGTCCAGGTCGAAGATCGTCGCTCGGGTCATCCGGTCACACCGTCGCGGGATCCGCGGGCCGGGGTCCGCTCGCCAGTTGCTCGATCGAGATGAGCGACAGGCCGTGCCGGTCGGCGAAGGCCCGCAGCCGGTCGAAGCGGGCGACCGAGCCGTCGTCCTCGCAGACCTCGCTGATCACCCCGACCGGCGGCAGCCCGGCCAGGCGCATCAGGTCGACGGTGGCCTCCGTGTGGCCGCGCCGCTCCGAGACGCCCCCGGCACGGGCGCGCAGCGGGAACACGTGCCCGGGGCGGTGGAGTTCGTCGGGCCGCGTGGTCTGGCCGGCGAGCGTCCGCGCCGTCAGCGCCCGGTCCGCGGCGGAGATCCCGGAACCGGCCCCGACCGCGTCGACGGAGACGGTGTACGCCGCGGTGTCGAAGCCGGGGCGGTGCGGGACCATCAGCGGCAGTTCCAGGCGGTCGGCGATCTCCGGCGCCATGGGCGCGCAGATCAGGCCGCTGGTCCAGCGGACGAAGAACCCGAGGGTCTCGGGGGTGGCGAACTCGGCCGCCATGACCAGGTCGCCCTCGTTCTCGCGGTCCTCGTCGTCGACCACGATGACGGGCCGTCCGGCCCTCAGGTCGTCGACGGCTCCGGACACGGTGTCCAGGCCGCCGGCCGGTCGTGGCGTCGGTGCTGACGTCACAGGAATCGTCCCTTCGTCGGATCCACCCCCCGGGGATGCATCGGTGTCCGAACGCGGGAGCTTGAGAAACCCGTACGCCGAACGGGCTTTCCCCTTGGCGCGGCACCGGATTCGGCAGCGCGCGGCCGGTGACGAAGGTTCGGGGGCGCCGTCGTGACGGGCAGCCCATGCGCGTCGAGCCCTACGGCGTCGTCACGGTACGGCCGCGGCGTCGCCGACGGCGGCCACGAGCTGGAAGGGCAGCTCCGCGTCCCACTGGCCCACGCACACGCCGATCCAGCGGCCGTCGACGCGCCAGGCCCACGCCTCTTGGGCGTAGTTGCACAGGGTGCGCAGCGGCCCCGGCACGGGCTCCCCCTCGACGAGGCGTTCGAGGTGGGCGGTCAGGTCGACCGTCTCGGGGACGCCCCAGCGCTCGGTGAACACCTCGACGAGGGCCTGGCACTCGGCTTCCAGGTCCTCCTCGGCCTGCCGTCTGCGCGCGTGGTCCCCGTCCGCGTCCCAGAAGTCCTCGCTGACGCGGAGGTCCGCTATGTGGTAGCCGGGGCCGCTGTCGACCGCGCCGCGGCGCTCGTCCCGCGCCGGGAAGGGGCGGGCGCGCAGCGCGTCGACGGTGGCCACGTGGCCGGGCAGGTCCATGGATCCAGTAAACCCCGCGCCTCTGACACTTGACATCGAGTCAGTAACCCTGTGCCGGTGCCACTCGCCGCGGGCCGCCGGGGCAGGTACGATCCGGCCAACACGCGCGCAAGCAGGGAGGACGTACGTTGGGGCGGATCACCGGCGGGGACCCGTCCCTGCTCCGGCGGATCAATTCCGCGGTGGTGCTCCACGCGCTGCGCGGGGAGCCCGCCGTGAGCCTGACGGAACTGGTGCAGTCGACGGGGCTGTCACGGCCGACCGTCGAGGGCGTGATCGAGGGCCTGACGGAGTCGGGCCTGGTCGTCGAGGCGCCGCAGGAGCCCGGCGACGCGCGCAAGCAGGGCCGTCCGGCCCGCAGGTTCCGCTTCCACGCGGAGGCCGGGCACCTGCTGGGCGTGGAGATCGGGGCCCGGCAGATCCGCGCGCTGCTGTCGGACCTCAGCGGCCGTGTCCTGGGGTCGCTGGCGCACGACGTCGCGGACACGCTGCCCGCCGAGGAGCGCCTGGAGCGGGTCCGCGGCATCGTCGCCGAACTGCTGCGCAAGGCCGGTGTGGCCCGCAGCACGCTGTGGGCGGTCGGCGTCGGCAGCCCGGGGATCGTGGAGACCGACGGCGCGGTGCGGCTGAGCACGGCGCTGCCCGGCTGGACGGGACTGCCGCTGGGGGAACGGCTGCGCCGCTCCTTCCGCTGCCCCGTCCTGGTGGAGAACGACGCGAACGCCGCCGCCGTCGCCGAGCACTGGAAGGGCGCGGCCGTCGGCACCGACGACGTGGTGTTCGTGCTGGCCGGGCTGAGCCCCGGTGCCGGGTCGCTGATCGGCGGCCGGCTGCACCGCGGCTTCGGCGGGGCGGCCGGCGAGATCGGGGCGCTGCACCTGCTGGGCCGCGAGGCGAGGCCCGAACGGTTGCTGTCCACGACCGGGACGCCGCTGCACCCGCTGGACGAGTCCGCGGTGGCCGAGGTGTTCGCGCTCGCGCGGTCGGGGGACGTCCAGGCGCGTGAGGCCTTCGACCGCTTCCTGCAGCGCCTGGTGCACGACGTGGCGGCGCTGGTGCTGGCGATAGACCCGGAGCTGGTGGTGATCGGCGGCTGGGCGGCCGGTCTGGACGGCGTACTGGAGCCGCTGCGCACCGAGTTGGCGCGCTACTGCCTGCGGCCGCCGGAGGTCGCGCTGTCGGCGCTGGGTCACGAGGCGGTCGCGACGGGAGCGCTGCGGCTCGCGCTCGACCACGTCGAGGAGCAGTTGTTCGCGGTGGCCAGGACCTCGCTGCTCGGCCGCTGAGCGGCAGGGCGGCTGGGACGGGCGCGTCCGGGCACCGAAAGGCGCCAGCACCGTACGCGGCGGGCCGCGCTCGCGGACGGCGTCCTCAAGGCCGGCCCCGTCGTTACGGCCGCCGTCCGGCTCCCCGGACGACGTCGCCGCGGGCCGCGGCACGGCGGCCGGGCCGACTTCGGCGCGGGGCCGGGCGGACGGCGGGCCGCCGGTCAGGGCAATCCGGGCGAAATTCCGCGGTCCACCGGCCTGCCTGCTTTGCCGGGTTGTCCGACCAGCCGACGATCCGTCGCATCGGCGAGCGTGCCGCGCGGGCGGGCGCGGCCGGCGAAAGGGCGTCCGCGTGCGGCGAGCAGTGGTCCTGGCAGGGTCCGTGGTCCTGACGGCCGGCGCGGCGACGGCCCCGGCCGCCGCGCACTTCCCCGAGCCCGTGGCCGCCGAGCAGGTACGGATGGCGGGGGCCGCCGTGGCGGCCCGGGCGGCCGGGGCCACCGGCATCACCTTCGGGGCCTGCCCGGCCGACAGCGGGCTGAAGGCACCCGTGCAGTGCGGCACCGTCCGGGTGCCGGTGGACTACGCGGAGCCGGGCGGCGCGAGGATCGGCCTGCTCGTGAGCCGGCTGCGGGCAGCGGGCCCCGCCTCCGTCCGGCAGGGGGCCCTGGTGTTCAACCCGGGCGGCCCCGGGGCGTCGGGGCTGTGGTTCCCAGGGGTGGGCCTGCCCGGCGCCGGGACCGTCACCCGCAAGGTCTGGGAGACCGCCGCCAGGACGTACGACCTGGTGGGCTTCGACCCGCGCGGGGTGGGCCACTCCGCGCCCCTGTCCTGCCACGACCCGGCCGGTCACCAGCACGCCCCCAGCGCCGACCCGCGCCTGGCCACCGAGGCGGTCAAGGCCGACAAGCGCGCGCAGGCCCGGCGCAAGGCCGCGGACTGCGGTGCGCGCGGCGGCCCGCTGCTGCGGAACATGCGCACCGCGGACCTGGCACGCGACCTCGACGTCATCCGCGCCGCCCTGGGCGAACCCCGCCTGAACTACTACGGCGTCTCCTACGGGACGTACCTGGGCGCGGTGTACGCCACCCTTTTCCCCGCCCACGTGCGCCGCATGGTCGTGGACAGCGTCGTCAACCCCGACCCGCGCGGCATCTGGTACGGCGCCAACCTCGCGCAGGACGTCGCCTTCGAGCGCCGCTGGGCGGACTGGCGCGCCTGGGCGGCCGGGCACGACGCCGTGTACGGACTGGGCGGGACGCCCGGGCGCGTGCAGGCGAGCTTCGACCGGGCGATGCGGATGCTCGGCAGGCACCCGGCCGGGAAGGTGGGGGCCGGGGAACTGCACTCGGCGGCGGTGCAGGCCGCCTACTACGACCAGCGCTGGGTCACCTTCGCCCACCTCCTCTCCCGCTACCTGCGCGGCGACGACGACCCGCTGGTCGCCGCGGCCGCCCCCGACCCCGGGGACGCGAAGGACCAGGAGAACGGCGACGCCGTCTACCTGGCAGTGGAGTGCTCGGACGCGGCCTGGCCGCGCGACTGGAGCGTGTGGGACCGCGACAACTCACGGGTGGCGCGCCAGCGTCCCTTCGAGACCTGGGCGAACGCCTGGCTGAACCTGCCGTGCGCCTCCTGGCCCGTCGAGGGCGGGCGGGCGGTGGACGTCGGGGCGCGCCCCGGGTCGGGCCTGCCGCCGGTGCTGATCGTCCAGTCGGAGCGGGACGCGGCCACGCCGTACGAGGGCGCGGTCGAACTGCACCGGAGGCTGCCGGGCTCACGGATGATCACCGAGGCGGGGCGCGGTTCGCACGGCCTGATCAGCTTCTGGAACGAGTGCGTGACCGCACGCGTCGACCGCTACCTGGTGTCCGGCGCCGTCGGCGACCGCGACGTCAGCTGTTCCGGGCACCCGCTGCCCGTGCCGTCCGGCGACAAGGGCGCCAAGGACGCCAACACGGGCCGCTTCTACTGACCGGACGGGCCGCGGCGGCCGGCGTCCGGTCAGGACGCGCGGCCGCACCGCCGCACCCCGTCAAGAAGCGGCGGCGTGCCGCTCCTGGCCGTGGTGGGTGATCTCCATCGCGCCGCTGTCGCCGAAGGTCAGCCGGCAGGTGTCGGCACGGTAGGTGGCGACGGCCACCGCCACGACGCGTCCGCCGCTGAAGTAGCGGGTGGTGACGACCAGCACGGGGGCGCCGGGCAGCCGGTCGAGCTGCTTGGCGTCCTCGGCGCGGGCCGAGCCCAGCTCCACCGCCCGGTCGTCGCCGTCGAGGTCGAGGGCGTGCAACTCCCGCAGGACGGCGGGGGCGTGGCCGGCCGGCGTCAGGTCGCGGGCGAGGCCGAGGACGGAGGACCGCGGGACGTAGAGCAGTTCGGTGGCGACGGACTGCCCGCCCATCGACCGGACCCGGCGGACGGTGTGCACCGCCTCGTCGGTGCCGGTGCCGAGCGCCTCCGCGACAGCGGCCGGCGCGGTGGCCTCGACGCAGCCCACGGTGCGCCAGGCGTCACCCGTGGCACCGGGCCAGCTGCCGCTCGACGGGCCGACGGAGACACCCACGCGGGGCGGGGCAACCGTGGTGCCGACACCGCGGCGGCGCTGCAGTCGGCCCTCCAGCTCCAGCTGCTCCAGCGCCTGGCGCAGTGTGGCCCGGGCGACGCCGAAACGGGCGGCGAGGTCACGCTCGTTGGGGAGGATCTCGCCGACCTCGAACTCGGAGTCGAGCGCGTCGATGAGCACGGTCTTGAGGTGCCAGTACTTGGGCTCCGGCACGTTCTCGAGCTGCGTGGTCCCCACCCTGTCCTCCGCAATCGGCCTGACGCCGTCCGGGGTTTGTTCAGCCTTGTTTCCGAACGGCTCTTTATTAAAGGTTCTTGCACTACTAGGCGACGATAGAGCTGCCCTCCGGCTTGGTCAAGACCAATGCTCAGGGGCCTGACGACGTGCGCCGGGCCCGGCCGCGAGCTGTTCACGAGGTGTTCGCGCCCGTCATGGCGCGTTCGCACGCTGGTAGCGTTGGTGATCACGTCGAGCGAGGGAGAGCTGGCATGGGTCCGGTCACGGTGGTCACCGGAGGCGGCCGCGGCATCGGCGCGGCGGTGGCCCTGAGGCTGGCCCGCGAGGGTCACGCCGTAGGCATCGGCTATGAGAAGGACGCCGACGCCGCCGAGGACACCGCCCGCAAGGTGCGCGACACCGGCGGCCGCTGCGTGGTGGTGCGCGTCGACACCAGCGACGCCGGGCAGGTGGACGCCCTCTTCGACACCGTGGACGAGCAGCTCGGCACGGTCACGGGCCTGGTCAACAACGCGGGCGTCACCGGGCCGCTGGGCCGGTTCACCGAGACCCCGGTCGAGGTGATGCGCCGGGTGATCGACGTCAACGTGATGGGCGCCCTCATGTGCGCCCGGCGCGCGGCACTGGGGATGTCCACCCGGCACGGCGGACGGGGCGGCGCGATCGTCAACATCTCCTCCGGCGCCGCGACGCTCGGCGGTCCCGGGGAGTACGTGCACTACGCCGCGAGCAAGGCGGCGGTCGACGCGCTGACCGTGGGCCTCGCCAAGGAACTGGCGCCGGACGGCGTACGCGTCAACTCCGTGCAGCCCGGCATGATCGTGACCGACATCCACGCCGCGATGGGCGACCCCGAGCGGCCCTGGCGCAACCCGGAGCGCGTGCCCATGCGGCGGCCCGGCGAGCCGGACGAGGTCGCCGGCGCGGTCGCGTGGCTGATGTCGCCGGACGCGTCGTACACCACGGGCGCGGTGCTGCGCGTCTCCGGCGGCCTGTAGCGCCGCCTCCGGCAGCTCGTGAGGCGCGCGGCGATCCGCCGCCCGCCGCTACTCCTGGGCGTCGGCCCCGGCGTGCGCGGCCTCCCCGTCGCCCTCGGTGTCGATCATGCGGAGCACGTCCGTGGCGAGCGCCGCCACCTGCGGGATCAGCTCCGGGGTGGCGAGGGCCAGGTGGCACAGCGACCAGGTCAGGGTGACGACCCGGCTCTGCCGCGCCTCCAGGGCGTCCAGCAGACGGCGCCCGATCAGCTCGGCGGCGTCCTTGCGTACGGCGGGGTCGGTCCAGGCGGTCGCGACGATCGCGAGCCCGGCCGCCTCGCACACCCAGTCCTCGGCGTTGTTCAGCACGTCGACGAGGAGCGTGCGGCGCCGGGAGACGGCCCAGGGCTCGTCCGTGCGGTGGTGCGCCAGGCCCAGGCACGCCCAGACCTGCACGCACCGGATCCACAGGTCGGGAGCCTGGGCGGCGAGCGCGCGGCCCAGCTCGTCCTCGCGCGGGGCCGGCGGGTGCACCAGCACACCGAGCAGGTCCTCGGGGTCGAGCGCCGAGAGCCCCACCGCGTCGTCGTAGGCGGCGACCAGGTGCGGCCAGCCGTGCCACGCCACACGGCGCACCGCCTCGGCCGCCTCCGGGGACGGCGGGCGGACGGCGGGCCTCGCGGTAGTGCCCTCGTAGGCCCACAGCGAGACCTCGACGGGGTGCGGCGCGATCCGCAGGTCCGGCTCGGGCACGGACTGGATCTCCGTCACCGCGTTCGGGTAGGCGGAGCGCAGCGCGAGCAGCGCGCTCGGCGGCTCCAGCGCCGAGACCGTGAGCGTCAGCCCCGCGTCGCCGGGCACGGACTGCCCGAGCGCCTGGTGCAGCAGGCTTACGACCGCCTCGCTGCCGCCGGGTATCCAGTTGAGCCACGGCGTGCCCTGGCTCAGCCGGGTGAGCAGGTCCGCGGCGTAGCCGTGCCCGGGTTCGGCCCGCAGGTGGTCGGCGAGCGCGACCAGGTGCCGCAGGCCGGGCTCCACCGCGTACCGCAGCGCGTGCACCGCCGGGGCCGCCTTGGGGTGCGCGGGGTCGGCCGACACGGCCCGCTCGGCCCACACCACGCCTTCGGCGGGACGGCCGAGGGAGTCCAGCAGCTCGGCGATGTCGACGAACAGGTCGAGGTCGGAGGGGTCGCGGGCCACCTCGGCCTGCCACACCTCCAGCGCCTCCTCGGCACGGCCGGCGCTGCGCAGCGCGTAGCCGAGCATCACGGCGGCGGGGTGGGAGGGTTCGAGCTCGTACGATCGGCGCGCCCAGCCCACGGCCTCCTCCGTGCCGCCCATGCGACGGGCGAGGGTGGAGCCGCACCACAGCAGCATCGTGTGGTCGGGGTGGTGCGCGACGCTCGCGCGGACCAGGTCGAGCAGCGGCAGCAGGGGACCGCGCCGCTCCTCGTCGACCGGGTCGGGCAGTTGGGGCGCGACGCGGGCCGCCGCGCGGGCCACGGTGTCCGGCGTGACGAGCTCCGCGATGTCGGGACGGCGCAGCCACGCCACGTCCAGCCAGGGCCGCTGCGGTTCGTGGCCGGCGCACTGGGCGAGCAGGCCGACGGCCTCGTCCCAGTGGCCCGCGACGGCGCAGAGGTGTCCGCGCGCCGCCACGGTGCCGATGAACGCCCGTTCCTCCGGGGCGAAGTACGTCAGAGCCGCCTCCGCGCCACCGACCCGCGCGGCGAACTCGGCCAGCGCCTCGTGGATCTCGGGCAGTCCCGGGTCGCGGGCCAGCGCGTCCTCCAGGTGCCGGGCGGCGTGCTCCAGGTCGCCCCCGGCCAGCGCGATGCGTGCGGTGGCCACTTCGCCCTCCGCCTCCAGTCGCGCCCCGCCCTCGTTCCCCTCCGGATGATCCCGCACAGCCGCTCCCCACCTCGTACCGCTCCTGGCGCCCCCGCCACCGGGGCACCCTAACGGACGCCGTTGAATCCGAGGCCGCGCGCCGGGCGGTGTCCGGCCGGCCGGACATCTCGACCCTCGCATTACTTTCGTGCCCGGGGGTGGGTGGGTGGGGCCGGTGAATGGGTGCGGGTTCGTCTCGCGCCCTTCGGGCGCACAGCGGCGGGCTGCGGAGGGGAGCGTGGCGCTCCGGGGCTCGTCGGCGTGTGCGGGTGGGTGCGTGGCCGGGGTTCAGGCGCCGGAGCGGGTTGCCTCTCCCCTGGCGGCGGTCTCGTTGCCGTCCGCGGGTGCAGACGGCCGCTTCCACGCCATCCGTGGGTGGTGGGCGCGCCCGCCGTAACCCGCGACTGCGGGTGCTTCGAGGTGCTGTCCGGGCGGTCGGCGGGAGATCGGGCTCGCTTTCGACGGTATGGACGTCGGAACAGAGCCCGATCCTCGGATCGGGGAAGCACCCGCAGACGCCGGTTACGGCGGGCGCGCCACCCAAGGGTGGGCGTGGTCACCGGCCATCTGCACCCGCGGACGGCAACGAGACCGGCATCAGACGAACAACCGGGCCCGCTCCGGCGCCTGAACCCCAGCCGACCACCGGGCCGCACACTGCCGACCGGCCCCGGACCGCCACCCTCCCACCCGCTACCGGCGCTGTGCGCCCGAAGGGCGCGAGACGGCGCGACAGCCGAACACCGGCAGCGGCAGCGGCAGCGGCAGCGGCAGCGGCAGCGGCAGCGGCAGCGGCACCGGCACCGGCACCGGCACATCCGCGGACCGGCCCCACCCGCCGGGCGGTGCCGATTCGTTAACACAAGGAAACGGATTCAAAACCCGAGGGGGCGTTCCGGCGTACACAATCCCCCCAGCCTCCAGCAGGTCGTCAGGTTGTCGCACCAACCCCGAGGAGCACCATGTCCGCTCAGGCCACCGACGTGGCGAAGGGCTCGCCACCACCACCGCAGAACGCACTCGACCGCTACTTCCGCATCGGGGAGCGCGGTTCGACCTTCGGCCGTGAAGTCCGCGGCGGCTTCGCCACCTTCTTCACCATGGCGTACATCCTCGTGCTGAACCCGATCATCCTCGGGAGCGCGAAGGACAAGTTCGGCCACGTCCTGTCGACCGGTCAACTGGTCACCGCCACCGCGCTGGTGGCGGCCGTCATGACCATCGTCATGGGCGTCGGCGGCAACCTGCCGCTGGCCATCGCGGCCGGCCTCGGGCTCAACGCCGTGGTCGCCTTCCAGATCGCGACCCTGATGAGCTGGGACGACGCGATGGGCCTGATCGTCATCGAGGGCGTGGTCATCTGCGTCCTGGTGGTGACCGGGCTGCGCGAGGCGGTGATGCACGCGATACCCCAGCCGCTGAAACAGGCGATCAGCGTGGGTATCGGCCTGTTCATCGCCTTCATCGGCTTCGTGGACGCCGGCTTCGTCAGCCGCATCCCGGACGCCGCGAACACCACGGTCCCCGTTCAGCTGGGCGGGGGCGGGGCGCTGTCGGGGTGGCCGGTGCTGGTCTTCTGCCTGGGGGTGCTGCTGACGATCGCCCTGCTGGCCCGCAAGGTGAAGGGCGCCATCCTGATCAGCATCGTCGCCATGACCGTGCTGGCGATCGTGGTCGACGCCGTCGCGGACGTGAAGAGCTGGGGGCTGACCACGCCCAAGGTGCCCGACGACGTGTTCGCCGCGCCGGACTTCGGGCTGCTGGGGCACTTCAGCCTCTTCGGCGGGTTCGCCGAGGTCAGCTTCATCACGGTGGTGCTGCTGGTCTTCACCCTGATCCTGTCGGACTTCTTCGACACCATGGGCACGGTCGTCGGCATCACCGCCGAGGCGGGCCTGCTGGACGAGGAGGGCAAGGTCCCGAACCTGGGCCGGGTGCTGCTCATCGACGGTGCCGCGGCCGTCGCGGGCGGCGCGGCCTCCGCGTCGTCGAACACGGCCTACATCGAGTCGGCGGCGGGCGTCGGCGAGGGGGCGCGTACGGGCTTCGCCAACCTGGTCACCGGCGGTCTGTTCGCGGTGGCGCTCTTCCTGAGCCCGCTGCTGACGATCGTGCCGCTGCAGGCGGCGGCGCCGGCGCTGGTCGCGGTCGGCTTCCTGATGATGACCCAGGTCAAGAACATCGGCTGGGACGACTTCGAGATCGCCCTCCCGGCGTTCCTGACGATCGCCGTGATGCCCTTCACGTACTCGATCACCAACGGGATCGGTGCCGGTTTCATCGCCTTCGTGCTGCTCAAGGCCGTGCTGGGCAAGGCGCGGCAGGTGCACTGGCTGCTGTGGGCGGTGTCGGCGCTCTTCGTCGTCTACTTCGCGATCGACCCGATCGAGCAGCTGCTCGGGGTGAAGTAGCGCCCGGGGGGCCGCGGGGGCCGGCGCGGCCTCCCGCGGCCTCACGGTGAAGACCCCGACCGGGACGGGGGCCCCCGGTCGGGGCCGCTGGCCGGACCGGCGCTCCGCGCTCGGCCCGTACCTGTCGAACTACCGGCGCGGGGACGGAGTTCCCGCCCGTTCCGGATCCTCCGGTGTGACGTGGCGCACGTCCCCGGACGTGCGTCCCGCCGTGCCGGGCGGCGGCCTGCCGGCGGGCGCTGCCGCGGGAGACCGGCCCGCGACCGGACGGCACCGGCCGGCACCGGCCGGCGCGCCCGCGCCGTACCGCCACCGAACACCGCGTCCCCGGACCGGAGTTCCGGGTGCGGGCGGGCGCGGACCGGGGGCCTCGCCGCCGCTGCCGGACGGGGGTGTGGGCACCGGGGCGTGTGGGCCTCATGCGAGCGTTTGATCTCGATTCGGCAACAGCGGGTTTGAGTGGGGAATCCCCCCTTATCGGCGAGCCTGGTTGCTTGATACACATGGTTCCGCGCGTTCCTGTCCGTCGACGGTCGCACCACTCCCCCTCTGCTCGCCGTGCCTTCGGCCGTCCTCCAGGAACGCCCATGTCTTCGCGGACCGCGCCCTCGCGCGCCCTGCTGCCGCTCGTCGCCCTCTTCTGCGCCGGCTACCTCGCGCCGTACCTGATGCCGACCGTCGTCGGCCGCCTGACCACCGGGCTCGCCCTGAGCGGTTCCCAGGCCGGGGCGGTCGGCAGCGCGCTGCTGCTCGGCTCGGCCGGCGCCGGTTTCATGCTCGCCTCGCGGGTCGACCGGATCGGCCGGGCGCGGCTGGCCCGGTACGGACTGCTGATGATCGCGGGCGGCTTCACGACGGCCGCGGCCACCGGAGTCGTCCCGCTGGTCGTCCTCGGCTGCGTCGCCGGCGGCTTCGGCTCCGGCACCTCCTCGGCGGTGGCCGCCGTCGGGATCGCCGGGGAGCGGGAGTCGCACCGGGTGACGGTGCTCGGGCTGCTGGCCACCTCCGCGACGGCCGGGACGCTCTACCTGGTCCTGCCGCGGCTCGGCGGCGGCCACGCCCTGCCCTTCGCGGCCATCGCCGCCGCCGCGCTGCTCGTCCTCCCGCTGACCCGGCGGCTGCCCGCCCGGCCCGGCCCGCGGGCCGCGGCCGCCGCGCCGCCCGTCGGGCCGTCGCTGCCGCACGTGGGCGCCGGTGCCGTGCTCGCCGCGTCGATGCTGTGCTGGTCGCTCGCGCAGAACGCGCTGTGGGGGGTGAGCGGCCGCATCGGGCTGGACCGGGTCGGCCTGTCGGAGGCGGCGGTCGGCATGGTGTTCGCGGCCGCCCTCGGGGGCGGGCTGCTGGGCGTCATGGGCGCGGGTGCGCTCGGTCCGCGCCTCGGGCGAGCGGTGCCCGTGGGGGTGGGCACCGTCGTGATCGCCGTGTGCGTGGCGGCCAGCGCCTCGGCCCGCGGCGCGGTGGCCTTCGCGGTGGGCGAGGTGCTGTGGAACACCGTCTACCCGGTGGTGCTCTCGTACGCGATCGGCCTGGCCGCCGCCCTCGACCCGCGCGGCCGCTGGGCGGTGTACGCCGGTTCGGCGTCCTCGCTCGGGGTGGCCTGCGGGCCGCTGACCGGTGCGCTGCTCGGCGCCCGGCTGGGCTTCCCGCTGATGGGCGGCGTCCTGGCCTGCCTGCTGCTGCTCGCCGCCGTGCCGCTCACCGTGGTGGCCCGGGGCGCCGGTTCCGGGGCCCGGGGCGCCGTGGCGGTGGGGCGCCGTGCCGGCGCAGTCGTGGCGCGTTCCGACGTGGCGCGTTCCAGCGTGGGCCGGGCGGCCTGAGCGGAAACCCGGATGCCGGGGCGCGGGGGCGTCTGGCAGGGTGCGGGCTCGTGAACGACACCGGAAGCATCCGCATCACCACCCTCGCCGAGCGCCCCGAGCTGCTCCCCCGGCTCTGGGAGATCTCCGAGGACTGGCCGGCCTTCATCCCCCAGGACCCGGTCGCCGGGGCCCTGTTGCACCGGGTGGCGGAGGACTTCCCGCGTCACTGCGTCGTCGCCACCGACGGCGACCGGGTCGTGGCCCGGGGCTTCGCCGTCCCTTTCGACGCCACCGGCGAGGGCCGTGAGGAGACCCCCGACCAGGGCTGGGACCGCGTACTGGTGTGGGCGTACGACGATCTGCGCGCCGGGCGGCCGGCGACGGCCGCGAGCGCGCTGGAGATCACCGTCGACACCGGTCACCTCGGGCGCGGCCTGTCGCACCGCCTGGTGGCCGCGCTGCGCGACGCCGCGCGGGAGGTGGGCCACGACGCGCTGTTCGCCCCCGTCCGTCCCACGGCCAAGCACCTGCGGCCGCGGCTGCCCATGACCGACTACGTCGGCCTGCTCCGCGAGGACGGGCTGCCCGAGGAACGTTGCTGCGGGTGCACGTCAGGGCGGGCGGCGTCGTCGTGAAGGTCGCTCCGGCCTCCATGACGGTCAGCGGGACGCCGGCCCAGTGGCGGCGCTGGACGGGGCTGCCCTTCGACCGCGACGGCGCCGTCGAGGTGCCCGGCGCGCTGGTGCCCGTGCACTGCGACACCGCGCACGACCAGGCCGTGTACGTCGAGCCGAACGTGTGGGTCCGGCACGCCACCGGCGGCCGCCAGCCCAGACCTGGCTAGCCCAGCGCCCGGTCGAGGTTGAAGGCGGCGCTGATCAGGGCCAGGTGCGTGAAGGCCTGCGGGAAGTTGCCGCGCTGCTCGCCGGCCCGGTCGATCTCCTCGGCGTACAGGCCGAGGTGGTTGCCGTAGGTGATCATCTTCTCGAAGGCCAGCCGCGCCTCGTCCTTGCGCCCGGCGCGGGTGAGGGCCTCGACGTACCAGAAGGAGCAGATGGAGAAGGTGCCCTCGTCGCCGGGGACGCCGTCCGGGCTCGCGAGGGGGTCGTAGCGGTAGACCAGGGAGTCGGAGACGAGGTCCTTGCCGAGGGCGTCGAGCGTCGAGAGCCACTTGGGGTCGGTCGGCGAGATGAACTTGGACAGCGGCATCATCAGCACCGAGGCGTCCAGCACGTCCTCGCCCTCGCTCTGGGTGAACGCGCCGCGCGCCTGTGACCAGCCGTTCCTCATGATCCGCCGGTAGAGGTCGTCGCGGGCCCCGTACCAGCGCTCGCGGTTGGCGGGCAGGCCGCGGTGGTTGGCCATGCGGATGCCGCGCTCGATCGCCACCCAGCACATCACGCGGGAGTACAGGAAGGGCTTGCGGCCGCCGCGGGTCTCCCAGATGCCCTCGTCGGGCTGGTCCCAGTTGTCGCAGACCCAGTCCACCAGTTCGCAGACGGTGTCCCAGTGCGCACTGGAGATCGGCTTGCCCCACTTGTCGTACAGGTACAGGGAGTCGATGAGCTCGCCGTAGATGTCCAGCTGGAGCTGGTGGACGGCGTTGTTGCCCACCCGGACGGGTGCGGAGCCCGCGTAGCCCTCCAGGTGGCCCAGCTCCCGTTCGGGCAGCTCGGAGCGGCCGTCGATGCCGTACATGATCTGCAGCGGGCCGGCGGCGCAGCGCGGACCGCCCCCGCAGACGCGGTCCGACAGGAAGTTCATGAACGCCTCGGCCTCGTCGGTGAAGCCCAGCCGCAGCAGCGCGTAGACGCAGAAGGCGGCGTCGCGGATCCAGACGTAGCGGTAGTCCCAGTTGCGCTCGCCGCCGATGCGCTCGGGGAGGCTGGTGGTGGGCGCGGCGATGATGGCGCCGGTGGGCGCGTAGGTGAGCAGCTTCAGGGTGAGTGCGGAACGGTGCACCATCTCGCGCCAGCGGCCCCGGTACTTGGACTGGGAGAGCCAGTGCCGCCAGTACTGCACGGTCTTGTCGAACTGCTCCTCCGCCTCGGTCAGCGGGCAGCCGCGCGGTCCGACGCCGTCGCCGACCTGGTCCAGGGCGAAGACGGCGGCCTCGCCCTCGGAGAGCTTGAACTGGGCCCACACGTCCCGGTCGTCGTGCTCCAGCGGCACCGAGCAGGTCAGCGCGATGGTCTGGGCGGCGGTGGCGAAGAGCGCCTGCATGCCGCTCATGTGGACGGTGTGCGGCACGGTGCCGTAGTCGAAGCGCGGGGCCACCCGCATCCGGAACGGCAGCACGCCCCGCACGCAGACCACGCGGCGGATGAGCCGGTGCCGGCCGGCCTCGTGGGACTCGTCGACGACCGGCATGAAGTCCTGGACCTCGCCCATGCCGTCCTCGGCGAAGAACCGGGTGATCAGCACGTTGGTGTCGGGGAAGTAGAACTGCTTGGTGCGCGCGGGCACGTCCGCGGCCAGCTCGAAGCTGCCTCCCCGGTCGGCGTCGAGGATGGAGGCGAAGACGCTGGGGGCGTCGAAGCGCCCGGAGCAGTACCAGTCGATGGTGCCGTTCGTGCCGACCAGCGCCGCGCTGCGCAGGTCGCCGATGAGCCCGTGGGCGGCGATCGGCAGGTACCGGCCGTCAGCCGGTGCGAACTCGGACCGGAGGGCTTCGGCTGTCACGGTGGCCTCCTCGCACGCCAGGGAAGGGCAAAAGCCACCATTCAGACTAACCCTCCGGGTGCTCCTCCTTCTCGGTCAGCACCGCGCCGCCCGCCGGGCCTACGCCTCCCCGGCCGCCGCCTCCCCCGCCTGCGCCTTCTCCGGTCCTGCGGGCCGTTCGCCGACGTACTCGAGGACGGAGCGCGCCTCGGCGAGCCGCTGGGCCGCGACCTCGTCGCCGCCCCCGTCCTCCCCGGCGTACAGGGCGATCACGGCGCGGGCCCGCTCCGCGGCCGCGGCGGGCCGTCCGAGGTCGGCCTCCAGCCAGGCGGCCATCAGCTGGGCGGCGCTGCGCGCGGGACCCGGGCCGAAGAGCGCGATCGCACGCTCCGCGCAGGCCAGGCCCTCCTCGTAGGCGGCGCGGGCCGAGCCGTCCGTGTCGTCCTCGCCGGGCTCGCCGGGACAGGCGCGGACGATCAGCTCGCCGGTCTGCCGGTGGGTCCCGGCCAGTTCGGCACGCAGCTGCGCCGCGGCCGCCCCGTCGCCGGCCGCCGTCGCCGCGGCGAGGGCCTCCTCGGCGACCGCGGCGGCCTCGGCCATCGCGGAGCGGCCCGCGGCAAGGCCGTCCCGTTCGTCGTGGAGGGCGAGCCACGCCCGGGCGCGCAGGGTGCGGACGAGCGGGACGGGGCGCCCCATCGCGCGCCAGAGCTCACCGGCCCGGTCGTACGCCTGGGCCGCCTCGCCGGTCAGGCCCGCCCGTTCCAGGGAGTCGGCGGCCAGGTTCGCGAGGACCGCGTGGTCCTGCTGCTCGTCCCAGCCCTGCGCGATCTCCGCGGCGAGCAGGAACTGCTCGGCGGCGGCACGCGGCTCGTCCAGGTCGCGCAGCGCCTCGCCCAGCCACCAGCGGGCCTGGACGACCCGCCCGTCGTGGTGGGCGCGCACCAGGTCGGGCAGGGCGGTCTCCAGGACGGTGGCGGACTCCGCGGCCCTGCCCTCGCGCAGCAGCGCGCCGCCGAGGACGAGCCGCGCCCAGGCGCCCAGCTGCTCGGACACCTCGCCCTCGTCCGCCCAGTGGGCGCCCTCCAGGGCCTGGTCGGCTGCCTCCGCGTCGGCGCCGCGCTCGGCGAGCGCGGCGGCCAGCACGGTGTGCAGGTGGGCGCGGTGCACCGGGCCCAGGGTGGCGGCGCCGTGCTCCAGCGCGGCGCGGGCGGACTCCTCGGCGGTGGCGTGGTCGTCCCGCTGCAGCGAGAGGTCGGCGAGCAGCGCCTCGGGCTCGGCCGCGTACCAGGGGGTCGCGGCCTCGTGGTGGAGGCCGGCGGCCCGCGCGAAGAGCCCGGCAGAGACGTCCACGTCGCCGCGGGCGGCGGTGAGGCGGGCGTGCAGGGTGAGCGCGTCGGCGAGCCGTCCCGTCATCCGCTCCTCGTCGCGGTGCTCCTCGGCGAAGGCGATGATCCGCAGCAGTTCCGCCTCGGTCTCGGCGTCCGGCGGCCGGACGTCGAACCGGGCCAGCCAGGCGCCGGTGAGCTGCCGGGCGGTGGCCCGGCCGGTGTCGTACAGCTTCCGCAGGTCGTCGAGGGCGGTGTCGAGCGCGGCGACGTTGTCGGCGCCGCCTTCCGCGACGGCCACCGCGTACGCGGCGCGGGCGCGGCAGGCGGCGGCCTCGCCGGGCTTGCCCGCCGCCTCGAAGAGTTCGGCGGCCGTGCCGAAGAGCGGTACGGCGGTGCCGGGATCGGCGAAGGCACCGATCCCGGCGCGGTCGGCGATCTCGGCGCGGTCGAGGGCGTCCAGGGCGGTGCCGGTGCGCTCCGCGGCGCGGCCCGCGGCGGCCCAGGCGGCGCCCGCGTCGGGGTGCTGGGCCTCGCTCAGCCCGCGGGCCTCGGCGAGCAGCGCGGGGACGTCGTCGCCGCCCGCGGGCACCGACGCGGCGGGGACGGGCGCGTGCCGCGGGCCGGCGGAGGGCGCGGCGAGGCGCTGGAGGGCCCGGACGCCCAGCGGGAGCCGCTCGACGAGCGGTACGGCGGCGAGGCGCTCGCGCATCCGGCGACTGACGGCGTCGTTGCCGTTGCGGGCGTCGAAGCGCGCGGCGACGGCGGCCGCCTCGCGTTCGGCGTGGGGCAGCAGTGCGCGGGCGGTCCATTCGGTGCCGGCGGGGCCGGGGACGCCGCGGTCTCCGTGGCCGAGGGCGACGAGGCGGCGCATGAGCAGCCCGGTGACGGCCAGGTGGTCCATGAGCGTGTCGGGGTCGCCGGTGTCGGTGAAGTACGCGGGGTGCTCGGCCAGGATCTCCAGCGCCCGCGCCTCGTTTCCGGTCAGGGCGCAGAACTCGACGTGGGAGGAGACCGCGCCGCGCATGCTCTCCATGCTGCGCACCAGGCGGTAGCCGCGCAGGTGGTGGGCGCGGGCCTCGTCGAGCCGGCCGAGCCGGACCAGCGGCAGCAGCGAGGAGGCCAGCACGTTGTGCGGTTCGTGGGCGCAGGTGTACTGCCCGGCGAGTACGGGCCGCCAGGTGTCCAGTGCCTCCTCGTCGCGGCCCCGGTCGACCTGCCAGCCGCCCTGTCCGTGCAGTTCGCAGGCGTGGCAGTCGGCCATGGCGTCGCGGTCGGCGGCGAGCCACGCGGCATGGGCGGCTTCGGCGCGGGCCGTGTCGCCCAGGTGCCGGGCGATGCGGAACTCGCCCTGGCGCACGGCGCGTTCGGAGTGGCCCGCGAGGCGGTAGCGGTGCTCCATCTCGCGCTGCCACTTCTCGATGGAGGCGAGCGGCACGTCGGGCTGGTCGAGCATCCCGTTGGCCACCCACTTGAAGATCCAGTGCAGGTGGTGGGTGTTCTCGCCGTCGAAGTCCCCGGGCCGTTCGTCCCACATGCGCAGCAGGCGGGCGAAGGGCACGAAGAACTTGTCCTTCTCGCTGCTGTAGGCGTAGGCGCTCGCGAGGTTGAACAGGGTGTCGAGGAGCAGCGGGGAGTCGCCGGTGGCCTCGGCCTCGGCGACGAGCCGCTCGGCACCGGCGTTGCGGGCGCGGCCCTCGGGCTCCTCCCTGTTGTGGTGGAGCGCGCGGCGTACGGTCTCGACCGCCGGGTCCTGGGTGCTCATCGGCCTTCCTCCTGTTCGGCGTCGCCGGGTCTGCCCGCGGGGCCGTCCGCGGTCTGCGCCGCCCACTGCAGCAGGCCGAGGAAGGCGCGGTTGAGGAGCGCGGAGTCCGCGGGGCGCAGCGGGCGCTGGGCCATCAGCAGGGCCTGGCCGTACAGCGCCTCGGCGGCGGTGCCGACGAGTTCGGGGTCGGTGAAGCCGCTGATCCGCCGGACCAGCGGGTTGAGGTGGTTCAGGACCAGCCGGGCGCGCGGGGCGCCGCCGCGCAGCGAGCCGAGGATGCCCGCCCACAGCTCGTCGGCCTGCTCCTCCTCCTCGGCGCGGGCGCGTTCGTGGCGGGCGGCCCGGTCGTCCAGGTGGAGCGCGGGGACGGTGATCGGGTGGAAGGTGCGCAGCGACACGTCGCAGCCGAGCGCGTCGAGCCGGGCGCGGGCCGCCGCGAGGAAGCCGGACAGGGCGAGTTCCTCGGCCGGGTCGACGGCGTCGAGGTGCGCGGTGACGGTGTCCGCGTCGAGTTCGGCGACGGCGGTGCCGGGAAGCACGGTGGGCAGCAGCTCGACCAGGTCGGCGTCGTAGGTGTAGCCGCCGTTGACGACCCCGATGCCCTGCGCGGAGGCGATCGCGGCGACCTGCCGGTACTCCTCGACGGTGCGGGTGAAGTGGACGACGGGGTGGCGGCGGGCGAACTCGGCGAGCGAGAGCTGCCCGTCGGTGGTCTCGAAGGGCAGCCACGGCAGCATCGTCCGCAGCATCTCCGCGTCGTACCGGGCGAGCGACTTGACGCCGAGGTGGTGGACGGCGAGGAACTGGGCGAGCCGTTCCTCGTCGCCCGCGGCGAGCTCGGTCAGCCAGCCGCGGATGCGCTCGCCGAGCGCCTCGCGGACGGCGGCGAGCGTCTCGTCGGCGTACAGGCTCTCCCGGGAGGCGGTGGGGCGCAGGCTGTCGGTGTCGATCACGCAGCGGACGAAGAAGGCCCACTCCGGCAGCAGTTCGTCGGCCCGGTCGGTGAGCAGCATGCCCTTGAGGTGGACGCGGTGGCCGGCGCGGTGGGCGGGGCTGACCGCGGCGGGCAGCACGTAGCCGACGCCGCGCACGCCCGCGAGGGGGACGTCGAGGTCGATGACGTCGAGCGGCGTGAAGCCGAACCGCTCGTGGCAGTGCCGGGCGAGCGCGACCCGGCGGGCGGCCTGACCGGGGTGCGGGCGCTCCCAGACCGGCGGGCGCTCGGTGACGGGGGTGTCGCCGACCCGCACGTCGTACGGCAGCAGGGAGCCGAAGTCCTTGGCGAGGGCGAGCACGCGCTCCTCGGCGAGCCATTCCGCCGCGCCCGGCCGGGCGGTGAGGTGCACGGTCGTACCGGGCTCGGGGTGCTCCTGCGCGGGCAGCGTGCGGACGGTGTACGAGCCGTCGTCACGGGCGGTCCACTCCACCGGCGGGGCGTCGGGAGTGCGGGCGGACCGGCTGACGACGCGGATCTCCGCGGCGACGACGAAGCAGGCGAGCAGCCCGATGCCGAACTGGCCGAGGAACTCCGAGCGGGCGCTCTCCAGGCCGTCGCGCTTGGAGCTGCGGCCGATGGTGGCCAGCAGGTCGTGCACGTCGGACTCGGTGAGGCCGACACCGGTGTCCTCGACGCGCAGCCGGCCGCCCGCGGCGTGCAGGCGCACCCGGGCGGGGGCGTCGGGCTGCCCGGCCCGGCGGGCGGTGATCGCGTCGACGCCGTTCTGCAGCAGCTCCCGCAGGTAGACCTTGGGGCTGGAGTAGAGGTGGTGGGAGAGGAGGTCCACCAGGCCGCGAAGGTCGACCTGGAAGGTGTGCGGTGTCTGATCTGCAGTCATCGTGGGGGCGCCGGTGCATCCCCGAGGAGGGAGGGCGGGGCGCGGGTAGGGCGATCGGGTGATCGCGGCCGCCGGATTGCGGACCATCGTATGGCCGCGGAGCCCGGGGTGACCAGGGGGTTTCGTGGTGCGGGGCGGTGGGCGGGGAGCGCGGGGATCGGCCGGGCGCCGCGGTCGGCCCGGGGGCGTGGGCGTTGTCGCCGCAGCGCAGGTCCGGGCCCGGCCGCGCGCCGTGGCGTCGGGGAGGCACCGGTCCTGCCTGCCGGGTGTCCGGGGCCGTGGGGAAGCCGGTGCGCGTGCCCGTTTCCGGGGCGGCGCGGGGCGGTTGTTCACTGGGCGTTCGGATCGACGGCACGCGGCGCGAGTAGGAACGGGGACGGACGCGTTTCGGCGTCACGTCGGCGTGCACGGCTCGTACTTGGGAGGCCAGGATGACGGACGGATCCGGGAGCACGGTCGGACGGCGCTCGGTGCTGAGGGGCGGCCTGGCGGCCTCCGGGGCACTGCTGGTGCCCGCGGCGGCCGCGCCCGCGCTGGCCCTGTCGGGGAGACCGGCGGCCACGTCGGGTGTGCAGACCGGCGACGTGACGGCGTCGGGCGGCCTGGTGTGGGTACGGGCCGACCGTCCCGCGCGGATGGTGGTGGAGACCTCGGCGACCGGCTCGTTCCGGCACACCCGGCGCTTCCACGGTCCGGTGGTCGGCCCCGGCACGGACTTCACCGGGGTGACCCGGCTGCACGGCCTGCCGGCGGGTGAGCAGATCCACTACCGGGTCCTGCTGGCCGACCCCGACGACCCGCGCCGCACCGGCGCGCCCGTCACGGGCACCTTCCGCACGGCGCCGGACGGACGGCGCGGCGGGGTGCGGTTCGTGTGGTCGGGCGACCTGGCCGGGCAGGGCTGGGGCATCAACCCCGACATCGGCGGCTACCGCATCTTCGACGCGATGGGGGCGGTCGACCCGGACTTCTTCCTGTGCAGCGGTGACAACATCTACGCCGACGGCCCGATCGCGGCCGGCCAGGCACTCCCCGACGGCAGCGTCTACCGCAACATCACCACGGCGGAGAAGTCCAAGGTCGCCGAGACCCTGGCCGAGTTCCGCGGCAACTTCCGCTACAACCTGCTCGACGAGAACCTGAGGCACTTCAACGCCCGGGTGCCGTCGGTCATCCAGTGGGACGACCACGAGGTCCGCAACAACTGGTACCCGGGCGAGGTGATCGCCGCCTCGGACCCGCGCTACACCGAGAAGAGCGTGGACGTCCTCGCGGGCCGGGCACGGCGGGCGTTCGCCGAGTACTTCCCCGTCTCCTCGCTGCGCCCGGACGGTGCCGGCCGGGTCTACCGGGTGCTGCGGCAGGGCCCGCTGCTGGACGTCTTCGTCCTCGACATGCGCACGTACCGCAACGCCAACTCCCCCGACGACCAGGCCCACGACCCGCAGGGCATCCTCGGCCGCGAGCAGCTGGAGTGGCTGAAGCGGGAGCTGTCGCAGTCGCGGGCGGTGTGGAAGGTGATCGCCGCCGACATGCCGCTCGGGCTGGTGGTGCCCGACACGACGGAGGGCCGGCCGAACATCGAGGCCGTGGCGCAGGGCGACCCGGGCGCGCCGCTCGGCCGCGAGCTGCAGATCGCCGAGCTGCTGCGGTTCGTCAAGCACCGCGGGATCACGGGCACGGTGTGGCTGACCGCCGACGTCCACCACACCTCGGCGCAGCACTACCAGCCGTCGCGCGCGGCGTTCACGGACTTCGCGCCGTTCTGGGAGTTCGTGTCCGGTCCGCTGAACGCGGGCGCCTTCCCGGCGAGCGCGCTGGACGGCACCTTCGGGCCGGAGCGGGTCTTCGTGAAGGCGCCGACGGCGTCGAACGTCTCGCCCGCCGAGGGCTACCAGTTCTTCGGGCAGGTCGACATCGACGGCCACTCCGGCGACATGACGGTGCGGCTGCGCGAGCAGGACGGCTCAGTGCTGTTCACGAAGGTGCTGCGGGCGGGGCTGGTCGGGCAGTAGCGGCTCACGGCGCGGGGTGCGCGACGGTGCGACGGCCCGGCGGTGCGTGCGCGCCGCCGGGCCGTCCGGTGCGGGCCGGCGCGGTCCGCTGCCGTCCGCGCCGCTCAGCGGGCGGCCGCCAGGATCACGTCCGCCACGGCCCGCGGCTGCGAGACCATGACCAGGTGGCCGGCGCCCGGCACCGACACCGTCTCGGCCCCCATGCGCCGGGCCACGAAGCGCTCCAGGTCCGGCGGGATGATCCGGTCGTCCTCGGCGACGACGTAGTGGCACGGGTGCTCACGCCAGGCCGGGGGGCCCGACACGAACCCGAAGCGGGCCAGATCGCTTGGACCCTGGACGGCGGCCAGCACCCGGGCCTCCTCCGGTGCGAGGTCCGGGCAGAAGTACTGCGGGAACAGCTTCTGCGGAAGAGTGAAGCGGCCCTGCCGGTCCACCTCGAAGTGCTCGGCCGAGGGGAGCCGCCCAAACGGTTCGCCCAGAGTCGCGGCGCTCTCGCCCTCGTCGGGCGCGAACGCGGCGACGTACACCAGGGCACTCACCTGGGGGGCGTCGTGCGCCGCCTGGGTGATGACGACACCGCCGAAGGAATGGCCCACCACGACCACGGGGCCGTCGAGTTCGTCGAGCACGCCGCGTACCTTGGCGACGTCGTCGCCGATCGAGCTCAGCGGCTGCTGCACGGCGACGGTGTCGTGTCCCGCGGCCTGCAGCAGGGGTATGACCTTCGCCCAGGACGACCCGTCGGCGATCGCTCCGTGGACGAGCAGAATGGTGGTCATGCGTGTGCCTCTCCTTGTGAAGGGCCGGCCCGCCGGCGTGGAGGCGCCGCATTTCCCCTTCCGCTGACCGCGGACAGGCCCCCCACTCACGGCACCGGACTGTTTGTTCCCCGGATCGTAGGGCGCCGGCATCGGGGCTTTCTGCGTCACGCGGGAAGGAAAGTCCGCCCTTTGGGGCACCGCATGTCAGTCAGGCCGGCCGACCCTCACGTCCTGCACCTCGATGTCGATCGACCAGTTGTCGCTCGCGGAATTGTCGGGATTCCTCCGGTGGACCCTGCGCCGCGTCGGGAAGACGATTCCGCCGAATTCCCGGTACGCGCCGACGTAATGGGCGACGGGGACCCCGACGTTGACGTCGACGTCGTAGTCGAGCCGGCGGAGCATGCCGTCGTCGCCGAAGTAGAAGGTCTGCTCGGCGCAGTGCGTGGCGATGTCCTCGGGGAACGTCACGCGCAGCCGGCGCCACACCTCGCCGCCCTCGCTCCACGGGGCCACCTCGCGGGTCCGGACCCCTGGACGGGTGAACAGGAACGGCGTGTTCAGGTAGTTCCACATGGCGTACCCGATGAAGTAGCCGACCTGCACGGACTCCCACGGCGAGGACAGGTCGTATCCCGTGTAGCCGGCCCGGACGCCGGTGCGGCGTTCGAGGACCTCGTCACCGGGTGTCCGCAGCTCCACGGCGTCCTCGTCGGCGTGGAACGTCAGGTCCCGGCCGGGGGCCGCCCACGGGCTGAAGCGGATCCGCTCACGGCGGGTGTCCACCGTCACCTTCGCGCCGAAGGGCCTTTCCGAGAATCCCCTGATTCGCCAGAACGGGCCTCCGAACACCACGTCCGCGTTGAGCGAGTCGATACCGGACCAGCGATCGGGTCCGCCGTGGGCCCGCAGGACGTGGTCGACCAGGTCGTTCATCTTCTGTCTTCTCCAGGTGTCGGTATTCTTTTCCTGCTCACAGCAATCCGGCCCGGATCACATGGGCGACGGCATGGGTGCGGTTGCTCACCCCGAGATTGATGACGATTCCGTGGACGATGCTCTTGATGGTACGTTCCGAATAGTTCAGCCGACGCGCGATCTGCGCCGTGTCAAGTCCGTCCGAGAGCATTCCCAGCACCGTGATCTCCCGTGGTTTCAGGCCGTGTCGGTCACCCGTCCCGGCCCGGTCGACGTGTCTGATGCGGCGGACGAGGTGGCGCAGCAACTCGGGGGAGATGTCGGAGCGTCCTTCGCGTGCCGCGGCGACGGCCCGCCCGATGTGAGCGAACGTGACGCGTTCGCGCAGCAGGACGCTCACCACGCCGAGACCGATCGCCCTCATCAACTGCGGCTCGGAGACGGATTCCGCGACGAGGACGACCTGGATGTCCGGCTGCGCCTCCGCGACCTGCCCCAGGAGCGTCAACACGCGCTCCGGCAGCTCACCGGAGAACGCGACGAGCACCTGTGCGTTCCGGTGGTGCTCCCAGGGCAGCATCCGTAGGCCGGGGAATCCGGACAGGGCCGCCACCGCGCCTTCGTACGTCAGCCGGTCCTCGGAGAGGACCGCGACGGGAACGGGATCACACGGGTGCGTCCCACGCCGGGCGTCGGGCGCGACGACCGCCGTGGACGCCGGCCCGCACCGGGTCGCGGTCGCCGGGTCTTGCCCGCTCAACGCATGTCACTCCGTTCCGTCGCGGTTCCCCGGCTCACAACCGGCTGACCTCGACGTACTCCAGGGTCAGCAGACCGTGGGCGACGTACGGGAGTCTGCTCAGCCGCTCCTGAGCGTCGCCCGGTCCGTCCGCCTCGACCACGAGCAGGGCGCCGGGCCTGTCGTGGCGGCGCAGGGCCATCACCACGGTTCCCTCGGCCTTGAGTTCCTCGAGCACACGCCGCTCCTCCTCGGCGAACGGCGCGAGCCCGGCGGGCTCCGTCACCGTCCCGGTCACGTGCAGGTACATCACTGTCTCCCAGTTCTTCTCGGTGGGCCCGCGCCGGCATCCCGGCGCCGGACCGGGCCGGTCGCGGGTGCGCCGGCTCAGCGTCGGGCTCGTGCCTCGGCCGCGCTGCGGGCCGACAGTTCACGGAACTCCTCCTGCGTGAGCCGTCGCACCGGGTACGGCGTGCCGTGCACCCAGCGCGCCGTCAGCTCGGCCAGGCGTGCCCCGTACCGCTGCGCGGTGACCCGGTCGCCGTGCGATCCGGCCGGGTCGGGACCCTCGTCGGCGTTGGTCTGGCCCATCGCGCCCAGCCAGGACCCCAGCCGGTTGACGTCGTAGCGGGTGCCACCGGTCCAGTTGTGGCCGGCCGAGTCGCCCACGGAGATCCACTGCATGTTCATCTGCGCGGCGAAGACGGCCAGTTGCTGCAGCGAGAACAGCTTGTCGCCGTTCTGGGAGGCGGAGTGGGTGAAGCCTCCCGCGAGCTTGTCCTTCCACTCCTGGCCGAGAAACGGGTGGAAGGCGCCTTCGAGGAAGGCCTTGAAGACGGCGGACAGGCTGCCCATGTAGGTCGGGGCGCCGAACACCACGGCGTCGGAGGCGCCGAGGAGTTCCATGGTCGGGGCGTGCGACCAGCGTCCGTCGGTGACCTGCTCACCACGGATCTCGATGAGGTGGACGTCGGTGCCCGGCACGGTCTCGGCGCCGCGGGCGATGTGCTCGGCCATCGCGCGGGTGTGGCCGTTCGGCGAATGGTAGACGACGGAGAGTGTGGCCATGATCGTTCTTCCTGGGTCGTGCTGGAGGGGGTTCGTGTGCGCCGGGCGGAGGGCCGCCCCGCGTCGTCGCGCATGCGTGTGCGTGCCGCACGCGGCGGGATCGGATCCCGGCTACGCGGCCGGTTCCACCGCGGCCAGGAACCGGTCGACGGTGGTCACCTCGTGCCCGTAGGTGGGGTAGGAGATCTCGAGGGCCGCCCGGTGCGCCTCCTCGGTGAAATCCGCGACCGCGTCGCTGAGGAAGGTGACGTGGTAGCCGGCCTCCAGGGCGTGGCGACCGGTGCCCTCGATGCAGGTCTGCGAGGTCAGACCCGCCAGGACCACCTTCTCGATCGCGTGGGCCCGCAACTGCTCGTGCAGGCCGGTACCGGAGAACGCGTCGAACATCCGGTGGCGGCCTACGACGACGTCGCCCTGGCGCGGGCGCAGCGGCGGGTAGAAGTCGCCGCCGCGGCTCCCCTCCCAGAACACCTCGTTGTCCACGGCGAACCGGAAGCGCGGAAGGACGTGCCTGAGGTCGTCGAACACGCCTTCCTTGAGGCCGTGCGGCGCGTGGAAGACCGTGACCCCGGCGTCGCGCGCACCGGTGAGCAGGCGGGCGAGCCGGGATCGCAGACCGGACTTCTCCAGTGCGGGGCCGATCTGGCCGGCGAGCTTCCCGTCCTCGGCGAGGAAGTCGTTCAGGAGGTCGACCGCGACCAGGGCGGTCCGGGCTGCCGGATAGCTGCGGGCATTCATGGGTGGTTCCTGTCCTGACCTGAGGTCGGTCGTGGGGGGATACGGCGCTGACCGGTGCCGTCTCGGCGTCGGCCATCGTTTACATGATGGTCAACATGAATAACTTAATCATGATGGCCATCATGTAAAGTGTCAAGCGAAGGTCTCTGGAGGTGGTCATGCGGGTAACCCGTGAGCAAGCGGCTGCGAACCGTGAGCAGGTCGTCGTCAGCGCGGCCCGGCAGTTCAGGAAGCACGGCTTCAGCGCCGTGTCGATCTCCGACGTCATGAAGGCGGCCGGCCTCACGCACGGGGGCTTCTACGGCCACTTCCCCTCCAAGCAGGCACTGGAGTCCGAGGTCTGCCGACGCGGACTGGCCGAGAGCGTGGCCGCGGTCGACGACGTGCTGGACGACGGTCCGGACGGGAAGCCCTCCGAGGCCCCCTCCTTCCTCCGGCGCTTCGTCGACACGTACGTGTCCGCGGACCACCGGGACGCACCGGAGCAGGGGTGCACCGTGGCCGCCCTCGCCTGTGACGCCGGTCGCAGCGAACCCGCGCTCCAGGAACTCTTCGTCGAGGGGATCACGGGGATGGCCGACTCCCTGGCGCGGCTCCGGCGGCGGGATGCGCCCGGCGAGGAGCAGGCCGACGCCCCCGACCTCGCGACACTGTCGAGCATGGTGGGCGCGCTGGTCCTCTCGCGTGCCGTGGCCGGGGCCGACCCCGCCCTTTCGGAGGCGATCCTCGCGGCGACCAGGGAGCAGGTCGAGGCGCGGACCGCGACCCCCGGCACCTGAGACGCAGCGGCGCCCGTCCGCCGCCGCGCTTCGCGCACGTCCACGCCCGGTGGAGCGCCGGTCGCAGGCCGGGGGGCGGGGCGGTGGACCCTCCCACCGAACGGCATCCCGCGACCCCGCCGACCACCGGGCCACTCCCACCTCCAGCACGGGCGGCGCCGGCGCCGCCGATGACGGCGACTCCACCGGAGTTCCCGCCAAATCGAGGACGCCGTTCGCGTCCGACCGCCCACCCTGCACGAGGACGCGGCCCGGTTGAAGTGGGCGCGGGGCCCTCTGCACCAAGGGGACGTCCGGCCTTCCCGAAGTGACCGGTCAGCACGCCACCGAAGCGGTCGGATCCGCTCAAGAGCGGTCAACTTCCGTGATACGTGGTAGCCGGGACAGGGCGGGGCGGGCCGCCCTCCCGCCGCACCCCGCTCGGGGGCCGCGCGACGGGCCTGGCAGGGTGTCCCCGTGCGCGCACACGACGGGGACCGCCCCGAGCCGTTGATCACCTGCTGGAACTACTGGCTGGCCGTGCCCACCGGCGACCAGGCCGGACTCATGGACGTGCTCGGCCTCGCCCACCCCAGGCCGGTGGGGTTCGCCGAGGCGTTCGCGGTGCTCGACGCGGACGCCCACCGCGGGGCGGGCGAGGACGGGATCCGTGGCGCGCGCGTCTACGTCTCCCCGGAGCTCGACGGCTGGACCCTGGTCCTCGGCGACTGGTGCAACCCCTGCGACATCGAACGCAGCGAGGAGGTCCTCCAGTTGTGCACGACGCTCAGCGGCCGCTACGGCCGGGCGCAGGCCTACTACTACGGCGCCCAGAACGACGGATCGGCGTGGCTGGTGGCCCAGGCCGGCCAGGTCGTACGACGCTACTGCGAGACCGGTGACGGCGAGGACGAGCTGCTGACCCTCGGCGACCCCCTTCCCCACGAGCGGGCCCGCCGGGTGGAGCTGGGGCTGTCCGCCGAGTGGGACGCGGCCGAGGAGAGCGACGAGGACGAGCAGGAGTGGAGGTGGGCCACCTTCGACATGGCGCCCGACATCGCCGCCAGCTTCGGCCCCAGCCCCATGAACCTCACCCCCGAGACCCCGGTGCGCGGCACGGGGATGCTCGCGCTGACGCCGTATGGAGTGGCACGCGGCGTCCCGCCGGGCCCGGACGCCCCGGGGCTCTGACGTTCGCCCGCGGCGCCGGGTCCACGGGCGGCCGCGGACTCCGCGGCCGTGCACGACACGCGGGGTGCGAAGGACGTCGTGTCGCCGGGCGGCGGGCACCCCGCGGGGCTTAGCATGTGCAAATCGACCGGGCAATACGGCGATTTCCAGACCTCGTGGGGCGGCCGGGAGGCCGCTCGGCGAAGTCCTGGCGGAGGGGGAACAGCGTCGTGGCGGGTGGTTTCACCTACGAGCAGGTCGGGGTGACCCGGACCGGCGGGCCGACCCCGCCGGGGTTCCACCGCCTGCACGAGCGGATCCGGCTCGGCGAGGGCCCCGAAGTGCTGGCCGCGGCCGGACGGGCGCTGATGGGCTGGCGGATGCACCGGGCGACCGGACTGCGGGTGCCCGCCGACACCCCCGACGCGGCACCGGGCGTACGGGTGCCGCTGCGGATCGGGCCGCTCGGCGCGCCGTGCGAGGTGGTGTGGGCCGAACGCGGCCCGGAGCGCGTGGGGTTCGCGTACGGGACACTCCCCGGTCACCCGGAACGCGGCGAGGAGGCCTTCGTGGTGAGCCGCGCGCCGGACGGGTCCGTGTGGCTGGATGTCACGGCCTTCAGTGGACCGGGGGCGTGGTACGTGGGTCTACTGGGCCCCTTGGGACGCGTCACTCAGCGTGGCATCGCGCGCCGCTACGGCCGGTGCCTGCGCCGGTTGTCGCAGGACGGAACTGTTGAAAGGGGGAGTTAACCGACATGGGACACCCTTTACCCGTCGGTCACAACGCGTTCGTGCTCACGCAACACCAGTTCGGCATGGTGTTCGCATGCGAGAACTGACTTCCGCCACGACCGCCGGCGCCGCCACCGCGCGCCGGTGGCACCGCCGGCGCCGCGACGTCATCGAACTCGCCGCGCTCCTGGTGGCCGTGGCCGCCGCCGACCTCGTCGCCCGCCTCGGCGGGCACGCCCCCGCCGGGGCCTTTCTGCTGTGCCTGTCGGCCGCCGCGGTCGCCGCGACCGCCGGCCTGCGCACATGGCGGGCACGGGGCCACGGCCATTCGCCTCCACCCGCCGCGGGCCACGCCGGGGACCGTACGACGGAGCCGGGGGAAAGCTCCGCCGACGAACGGCCCGACGCGGGAACCACGTTGTGGCGGGTCCGCACCACCGTGCGGGACACCCCGGGCAGCCTCGCCGCCCTCTGCGCCGCGCTGGCCGGGCGGGACGTGGACATCCTCACGCTCCAGACCCACCCCCTGGCCGAGGGCACCGTGGACGACTTCCTGGTCCGCGCCCCGGCCGCACTCGCGCCGGGCGACCTGACGCGGGCCGTCGCCGACGGCGGCGGGCGGGACACCTGGACCGAGCGGGCCGACGCCCACGACCTCGTCGACACCCCGACCCGGGTGCTGGGCCTGGCCACCCGCACCGCCATGGACGCCGCCGAACTGCCGCTGGCCCTGCGCCAGTTGTTCGGCCGCTGCACGATCAGGTCCACCCCGCCCGGCACGGCCGGCCCCGACCCGGCCGAGGACGTCCTGGAGGGCACGGTCATGCGGCTGCGCGACCCGGCGGGAGGCACCGTGACCGTGGAACGCACCTACCTCCCGTTCACCCCGACCGAGTTCGCCCGGGCCCGCGCCCTCGTCGAACTCGACGCGCAGCTCGGCGCCCGGCTGCCGGACGGCCGTGCCGTCCTCACCCTGCCGGAGGGCAACGAGATCAGCGTCCGCCGGGCGGGCCCCGAGGACCTCGAGGCCGCCCGCGAACTCCACGACCGCTGCTCCAGCGCGACGCTGGCCCGCCGTTACCACGGCCCGGTCGCGGACGTGGACCGCTACCTGACCCACCTGCTCAGCCCCCGCTTCGGGCGGACGCTCGCCGTGCAGACGGTCTCCGGCCGGCTCGTCGCCCTCGGCCACCTGCTGTGGGACGGCGACGAGACCGAGGTCGCCCTGCTGGTCGAGGACACCTGGCAGCGCCGCGGCATCGGCCTGGAACTGCTGCGCCGCCTGGTCGCCCAGGCCGTCGACGCGGGGTGCGGGAGCGTGTACGCGGTGACCCGGGCGACCAACACCGGGATGGTCGCTACGATGCGCCGCCTGGGTCTGCCGCTGGACTACCAGGTCGAGGACGGCACGCTGGTCATCACCGCGACGCTGTCACCGGCCGGCGCGAGCGCGTCGCTGCGCTGAGCGCGATGTCCAGGTCCTCCCAGAGGTCCTCGACGTCCTCCAGCCCGACCGACAGGCGCAGCAGCCGGTCGCTGACGCCCGAGTCGTGCCGGTCGCCCTCGTCGACGATGCGGTGACTGATCGAGGCCGGGTGCTGGATGAGGGTGTCGACGCTCCCGAGGCTGACCGCCGGGGTGATCAGCCGGACCCCGGCGATCACCTCGTGCGGGTCGCCCCGGACCTCGAACGCGACCATGGCGCCGCCGATCCGCGGGTAGTGCACCTTGACCACCCGCGGGTCGGCGGCCAGCCGCTCGGCCAGCGCGGCCGCCGTCGCCGAGGCGGACCTCACCCGGACCGGCAGCGTGGACAGCCCGCGCAGCAGCAGGTAGCCCGCGAGGGGGTGCAGCACCCCGCCGGTGGCGAAGCGGACCTTGCGCAGCACGCGGGCGAACTCCTCGTCGCAGGCGATGATCCCGCCGAGGACGTCGCCGTGGCCGCCCAGGTACTTGGTGGCGCTGTGCAGCACGATCCTGGCGCCGCTCTCCAGGGGCCGCTGCAGGACGGGCGTGGCGAAGGTGTTGTCGACCAGCAGCGGCACCTCGCCGCAGGAGTGGGCGACGGCCCGCAGGTCGACCTCGGCCAGCGTCGGGTTGGCGGGGGTCTCCACGATCACCAGGCCGGTGTCGGGGCGGATGGCGTCGGCGATGCCGGCCGGGTCGGTCCAGGTCACCTCGGTGCCGATCAGGCCCCCGGTCAGGAGGTGGTCGCTGCAGCCGTACAGCGGGCGGACGGCCACCACATGGCGCAGCCCCATCGAGGCGCGGGCCAGCAGGGTCGCGGTGAGGGCGGCCATGCCGCTGGCGAAGGCCACGGCCGCCTCGGCGCCCTCCAGGCGGGCCAGCGCGGTCTCGAAGCGGGCGACGGTGGGGTTGTCGAGCCGGGAGTAGACCGGCGGGCCGGTCAGTGCGGCGCCCGTCGCGGCGAAGTCGTCCAGGCGGGCGGCCTCGGCGCGGCTGTCCCGCGAGGGGTAGGTGGTGGACAGGTCCAGGGGAACGGCGTGCAGACCGAGGTCGGCGAGGTCTTCGCGGCCGGCGTGCACAGCCTCGGTGGCGAGGGCGCGGGTGGGCGCCGATGCTGTCGTGTCCATGGCCCGATGCTGAACAGCTACCGGCACGTAGCGGCAACGGCCCGTGTTAACTTCGGCCGATGTCCGATTCTGTGCTTCTGGATCCGGTCGACCTCGAGATTCTGCGGCTACTGCAGAACGACGCACGGACGACGTACAAGGACCTCGCCGCGGCCGTCGGCGTGGCCCCGTCCACCTGCCTGGACCGGGTCGCCCGGCTGCGCCGTACGGGAGTGATCCTCGGCCACGAGCTGCGGGTGGACCCGGCCCGGCTCGGGCGGCCGCTGGAGGCGCTGCTGGCGGTGCAGGTGCGGCCGCACCGCCGCGAGCTGATCGGCCCCTTCGCGGAACGGGTGCGGGCGCTGCCGGAGTCGCGGGCGCTGTTCCACCTCACCGGGCCCGACGACTACCTCGTCCACGTGGCCGTCGCGAGCACCGGCGACCTCCAGCGGCTGGTCGTCGACGAGTTCACCTCGCGGCCCGAAGTCGCCCGCGTGGAGACCCGGTTGATATTCCAGCACTGGGACTGCGGCCCGCTGCTCCCGCCCACGTCAGGAATATGATCGTCAATGGTGATGACGGAGCGGGCCGCTCCGTACCAGGATGTGACCATGCCCGACACCACCGGCAGCGCGCTGCCCCGCCGGATCGCCGACGCGTACGTCGACGCGGTCACCGAACTCGACCCCATCACCGCCACGTACCTGGGGGTGCGGACCGGACAGGACCGGCTCCCCGACTTCACCCCGGCCGGCCTGGAGGCCCAGGCCGAGCTGGCCCGCCGCACGCTGGCCGACATCGACGCGGCCGAGGTGCCGGACGACGACGAGCGCCGCTGCGCGCGGCTGCTGCGCGAGCGGCTGACCGCCGAGCTGGCCGTGCACGAGGCCGGTGAGGGCCTGCGGGCCGTGAGCAACCTGCACTCCCCCGTCCACTCGGTGCGCGGTGTCTTCATGCTGATGCCGACCGCGACCGACGAGGACTGGGCCGACGTCGCCGCCCGGCTGCGCGCCGTCCCGGAGGCGCTGGCGGGCTACCGGGCGTCCCTGGAGGAGGGCCTTTCCCGCAAGCTGCCGGCCGGACCGCGCCAGGTCACCACGGTCGTGGAGCAGCTCGGCGAGTGGCTGGGCGAGGACGCGGGGGCGAGCTGGTTCGCGCAGTTCGTGGAGGAGGGCCCGCAGGCCCTGCGGTCCGAGCTGGACGCGGGCGCCGCCGAGGCCACCGCCGCCGTCGCCGGCCTGCGCGACTGGCTGCGCGACAGCTACGCCCCGGCCGTGGAGGGCACTTCCGACGCCGTCGGCCGCGAGCGCTACGCCCGCTGGGCCCGCTACTGGACGGGCTCCGACCTCGACCTGGACGAGGCGTACGCCTGGGGCTGGGAGGAGTTCCGGCGCATCGAGGCCGAGATGCGCGTCGAGGCGGAGAAGGTGCTGCCCGGCGCCACCCCGATGGAGGCCCTGGCGCACCTGGACGAGGCCGGCGAGGCCATCGAGGGCGTCGACGCGGTCCGCGAGTGGCTGCAGGGTGTGATGGACGAGGCCATGGCGGCGCTCGACGGCACCCACTTCGACCTCGCGGAGCCCGTCAAGCGCGTCGAGTCCCGCATCGCCCCGCCCGGCAGCGCCGCCGCGCCGTACTACACGTCGCCGTCGCTGGACTTCTCCCGCCCGGGCCGCACCTGGCTGCCCACCCTGGGCCGCGAGCGGTTCCCCGTCTGGGACCTGGTCAGCACCTGGTACCACGAGGGCGTCCCCGGCCACCACCTGCAGCTCGCGCAGTGGGTGTACGTCGCGGACCGGCTCAGCCGCTACCAGGCCACCCTGGGCCAGGTCAGCGCCAACGCCGAGGGCTGGGCCCTGTACGCCGAGCGCCTGATGGACGAGCTCGGCTTCCTGACGGACGCGGGCCGCCGGCTCGGCTACCTCAACGCGCAGATGCTGCGGGCCACCCGCGTCATCCTGGACATCGGCATGCACCTGGAGCTGGAGATCCCGCAGGACAGCCCCTACCGCCCGGGCGAGACCTGGACGCCGGAGCTGGGACGGGAGTTCTTCGGGCGCTTCAACGGCCTCAGCGACGCCATGCTGGACAGCGAGATCATCCGCTACCTCGGCATGCCGGGCCAGGCCATCGGCTACAAGCTGGGCGAGCGCGCCTGGCTCGCCGGCCGCGAGGCCGCACGCAAGGCCCACGGCGAGTCCTTCGACCCCAAGGCCTGGCACATGGCCGCGCTGTCGCAGGGCTCCCTGGGCCTGGACGACCTCGTCGACGAGCTCTCGAAGCTGTAGCGAGCGGGCGGTGCGCAGGGTGGCGGGGCCCGGGTCGGCCCTGCCACTCCTTGCGTGCCCGGGGGCCGGTGGGCGGGGAAGACCGGCCGCACGCCCACCGCCGGCGCCCGGTCCACGGTCTCCTGGCGGCGCCCGCCCCGACGGGTCGGCGCCCGCCCCCGCCAGGTCGGCGACAGGTTGCCTGCCGAGGGCGAGGCCGGACGGATAGGGTGCGGGCATGGGGGTGTTGTTCGTCTTCTGCGCCAACGCGCTGCGGCCGCGCCGCGTCGACGCGCACTTCGCGGCCGAGGCCGACGCGGTGCGCGCGCTCGGCCACGAGGTGGCCCTGGTGGACCACGACGCCCTGCTGGCGGGCGACGCCACCGCCGCCTGCTCACGCGTCCCCCGCGGTGCGGGACCCGCCTGGTACCGGGGGTGGATGGTGTCCTCGGAGCGGTACGCCGCGCTCGCCGCGGCCCTGGCCGAACGCAACGTCGTCCTGGGGACCTCCCCCGGGCAGTACCGACGGGCGCACGAGCTTCCCGGCTGGTACGGGACGTTCGCCGAGCACACCCCGCTCAGCACGTGGCTGCCCGTCGCCCCCGGCGGGACGCCTCCCGGCGCGGCGGAGCTCGCTGCGGCGACCTCGCCCCTCGGCGGCGGCCCTGCCGTGGTCAAGGACTACGTGAAGTCCCGCAAGCACGAGTGGGACGAGGCGTGCCACGTCCCCGCGCTCGCGGACACCGGGCGCCTGGCCTCGGTCGTCGCCCGCTTCGCCGCGCTCCAGGGAGAGGACCTCACGGGAGGCGTCGTCATCCGGGCCTTCGAGCCCTTCGTCACGGCGGCCGGAGAGGCCAGGGTCTGGTGGACCGGGGGCGAACCCGCGCTCGTCACGGCTCACCCGGACACCCCGGAGCTGCGTCCGGCACCGGACCTGGAGGCGGTACGCCCCCTGGTGCGCGAGCTGGGCTGCCCCTTCGTGACCACCGACCTGGCGCTGCACGAGGACGGCCGGTGGCGGGTGGTGGAGGTCGGCGACGGGCAGGTCTCGGACCTGCCCGCCGGCGCCTCACCGAGGGTGCTCGCAGCCGCGCTCTCCGCCCTGGCCGGCGAAACCGGCGGACCCGTCCCGTCCCACTGCGACCCGTCCGACCGATCCCCGCTGCGAAACGGTGCCGCCAGATGATCCCTCAGGCCTCCCGCGCCAACGGCCGCCTGGTGCTCAGCCACGGCCGGCTGACCCTGCGCGAGCAGGCGCCGGACGATGCGGCGCAGCTGGCCGACGGCAAGCCGGCCGGGCTGGAGTGGATCGACGGGGGGCCGGGCGAGGGGACCATCATCGCGGCCGGGATGGCGACGATCGCGGCGGCCGCCGGCGTGTTCGCCCCGGGGTGGGGGCTGTTCGTGATCCAGCGGTCGCGGGACGGCCTCGCGCTCGGCGGCATCGGCTTCCACGGCCCGCCCTCCGCCGTCGACGGGCAGGTGGAGATCGGCTACGACCTGTCGGAGTCCGCACGCGGCGCCGGGTGGGCGACGGACGCGGTGCTGGTGCTGTCCCGGTGGGCGCTGAGCCGTGCCGAGGTGCACTCCGTGCTGGCGACCACCGACCCGGGCAACCGCGCCTCGCAACGGGTGCTGGAGCGGGCGGGCTTCGGGCGGATCGCGGACCGCGACGCCCAGTGGGCGTACGAGTTGCGGCCGGTCGGCCAGGGTGCGCCGGCGTAATCGGCTGTCGCGGCACCCGCCCGCTGCGGCACCATCGGGACCGTGAACACCGCGCCCCCGACGCCCCGGACCCTCTTCCTGTCGCCCCGGGTGACCGCCACCGGCCACGCGCTGGCCGCCGCCGCCCGCCGGCGCGGCATGGCGACCCGCACCCTCCCGACCTGGCGGGTGCCGCAGGACGCGGCGGGCACGGTGGGCCCCTCGCTGTACGCGGGGCCGCTGTTCGCCGACGCCGTCGCCGGGGACCTGGGCCTGGGGCTGCTGGAGGCGGACGAGGACTGGCTCGCACGGCTGCCGTTCGAACTCGTCGGGCGGAACGTCGGGTTCACGACCCTGGCCGAGGCCCGCGCGCTGCGCCGGCCCGCCTTCATGAAGCCGCCGAACGACAAGAGCTTCCCGGCCAGGGTGTATCCCGACGGCAGCGGTCTGCCCGGCCCGGACGCGGTCGACGACGACGCTCCCGTGCTGGTCAGCGACATCGTGGCGTTCGCCGTCGAGTACCGGCTGTTCCTCCTGGACGGCGAGGTGGTGACGGGCAGCCGCTACGCGACCCGCGGCGAGCTGGACGTGGCGCCGCTGGACGGCGACCGACCGGCCGGCGAGGTACGGGACTTCGCCGCACGGCTCTTCGCGCCCGGCGTGCCGGAGCTGCCGGGAGCGGTCGTGGTCGACGTCGGCCGGACCGCGGACGGCTGGGCGGTGGTCGAGGCAAACGCGGCCTGGGCGAGCGGCCATTACGCCTGCGACGCCGACGCCGCGCTGGACGTCGTCCTGCGGGCGGCGGCGCCGCTCGCCGGGGTCGGGCCGCGGGACCGCCGGTTCCTGCGGCCGGCCGTCTCCGTCGTACGCTGAGGCCGCCCCGCGGCGGCCTCAGCAGCCGCAGTCGTCCGCGCCCACCGGGGCGGTCAGCGGGTCGGCGGCGCGCCGCACGGTGCCGTCGGCCGTCTCGTGGGCGAAGCCCTCGCGGATCCAGTACTCCATGCCGCCGAGCATCTCCTTGACCTGGTAGCCGAGGCCGGCCAGGGCGTGCGCGGCGCGGGTGGCGCCGTTGCAGCCGGGTCCCCAGCAGTGGACGACGACGGGCACGTCGCGGTCGAGGAGGGCCGCGGCGAGCCGCGGGACGTCCGCGGTGGGCAGGTGGACGGCGCCGGGTATGTGGGCCTGCTCCCAGGCCTCGGTGGAGCGGGAGTCGACGACGACGAATCCGGGTGCGGCGCCGGTCTCCGCCGCGGTGGCGAGGGCGGCCGCGACGTCGGACACGTCGGTGTGGAAGGCGAGGCTCGCGGCGAAGTACGCGGCGGCCTCGGCGGGAGCCGCGGGCGGCACGCGCAGCACGGGGTTGCCGGCAGTGGGAGCGGGGGCGGCCGTGGGAGCGTGGGCGGCGGTGGGAGCGGGGGCGGCGGTGGCGGCGGTCGATGTCGTCATGGCGGTAAATCTACGAACCGCGGACCGCCGCCTGAAGGGCCGTTCCCCGGCGTCCGCCTTGCCCGGCCGGGGATTTCCCTGGTAGCCAGGGGGTATGACCGTGGATTCCCTCGACGCCACCGACTGGCGCATCCTGGACGCCCTGCAGCGCGACGGCAGGGCCAGTTACGCCGAGCTGGCGCGTGCCGTGTCGATGTCCCCGAGCGCCGTGACCGAGCGGGTCCGGCGGCTGGAGGAGGCGGGTGTGATCACGGCGTACACGGCCGTGGTGGACCTGGAGCGGACCGGGCGCCCGATCCTGGCGTTCGTCCGGCTGCGCTACCCCCACGGCAACTACAAGCCGTTCCACGACCTCCTGGAGTCGACCCCGGAGATCCTGGAGGCCCATCACGTCACGGGCGACGACTGCTTCGTCATGAAGGTCACCGCCCGCTCCATGCGTCACCTGGAGGAGGTCACCGGCCGGGTCTCGGGCCTCGGGCCGGTGACGACGAACGTCGTCTACTCCTCACCGCTCCCCCGCCGTGCGGTGGCGGAGGGCTGACCCCCGCTGTCCCTTGACGACCTGCAACTGGGCGGGGACGCGCTGCCGCAGCTCGGCGACATGGCTGACGATGCCGACGGCGCGGTCCCGTTCGCGCAGCCCGTCGAGGACGTCCAGCACCTCGTCGAGGGTCTGCTCGTCGAGGCTGCCGAAGCCCTCGTCGACGAAGAGCGTGTCGAGCCGGGCGCCGCCCGCCTCGTCCGTGACGACGTCCGCCAGGCCGAGGGCGAGGGCCAGGGAGGCGAAGAAGGTCTCGCCGCCGGAGAGCGTGGCGGTGTCGCGCTCGGTGCCCGTCCAGGAGTCCACGACCATCAGCCCGAGGCCCGACTTGACGTTGCGCGAGGCGCGGGCGTCGGTGTGGACGAGGGTGTAGCGCCCGGAGGACATGCGGTGCAGCCGGGCGCTGGCCGCGGCCGCGACCTGCTCCAGCCGGGCCGCGAGCACATAGGTCTCCAGCTCCATGCGCAGGGTGTTCTCCCCGGCGCCGGTGGCCAGGTCGGCGAGGCGCCGCAGCCGCGCGTACTCCTCGCGGGCCGGGGCCAGCGCCCTGGTGCCGCGCGTCGCCTCGGCGCGCAGCCGGTCGAGGGCGTCGCGGGTGGTGTGCGCGGCGGACTGACGGGCGGCGGCGCCGCGCAGCCGTGCGGTCGCGGCCTCCACGGCGCGCCGGGCGGCGTCGGGGTCGGCCGGGGGCAGCGCGGCGGCCTCCGCCAGTTCCAGCGAGGTGAGTTCGGCGGTGACCGCGGCTTCCTCGCGGCGCCACTCCTCCGCACGCTGCCGCAGCCGCCGCAGTTCCGTCCCGGGGAGCACGGCGGCGGCCGCCGCCTCGGGGGTGGGGAAGCCGGCCTTGTAGGCGGCGTCGGCCAGGTCGGAGTCGGCGTCCTTGAGCGCGCGGGCCGATTCCTGCGCGGCGCGGGCCGCCGCCGCGGCGGTCGCCGCGCGCTGGGCGTCGGCCGCGAGCCGGGTACGGCGTTCGGCGACGGTGGCGTACGCGCCGCGGGCCCGCGTCAGCCGGGCGGCCAGTTCGGCGTCCTCCCGGTCGAGGAGTTCCCGGCGGGTGGTGAGGGAGGCGAGGCGCTGCCCGGCCTCGTTGCGGTCGGCGGCACGCCGGGCGTGCTCCGCGAGGGCCCGGTCGAGCGCCTGGCGCGCCTGCGGCGCTTCCGCGGCGGCGCGGGTGGCGGCCCGGCACTCCTCCTCCAGCGCGGCGTGCGCGGCGGCGAGTTCGGGCTCCGGTTCCGCTCCCGCGGTGGCCAGGGCCGCTTCGTGGGCCGCGGTGAGGCGTACGACCTGCTCCTGCGCGGTGTCCCGGGCGGCGGCGGCCCGCTGCTGGGCCTCCTGCGCGGCCTCCTCGTCGGCGCGGCCCACCTGGCGGCCGGTGGGGCGGGCGGGGTGGGGGTGCTCGGTGGCACCGCACACCAGGCAGCCTTCGCCGGGGCTGAGCCGGGCGGCCAGTTCGGCGGCGATGCCGTTGATGCGGGCCTCGCGGACGTCCTGCCAGTGGTCGCGGGCGTCGGCGGCGGTGTCGCGCGCCGCGCGCAGCCGGTCCTGCGCGGCGAGCAGCGCGGTGGCGTGGGTGTCGCGTTCCCGGGCGGCGTCGCGGCGGCGGCGGGCCCGGTCGAGGGCCCCGGACAGTTCGGCGGCGCGGGTGGCGGCGGACTGGGCGGCGTCCACGGCCCGTTCACGGCCGAGGCGTTCGGCCTCCCAGCCGTCGAGCCAGCCGGCCGTGTCGGCGATCAGCCGCTCGTCCTCGGCGGCCTCGCGCTCCACGCGCCCGCGGTCGTGGGCCAGTTCGGCGGCGCGCTGCTCGTCCCGGCCGGCGTCGGCGAGGGAGCCCAGCTCCTCCCGGAGCCGGTTCTCGTACTCCGCGAGCTGTTCGGCGCCCGCCTCGTACCGCTCGGCGGGCAGGCCCGCGCGGGCGGTGCGCTCGTCGGCGGCCGCGCCGGCCTGCCGGGTGGCGGCACGCTCGCGCAGTTCCAGTGCGGGCACCACGGTCGCGGCCCGCTCCGCCGTCGCCAGCAGTTCCTGTTCGCGGTCGCGGGCCTCTCGCTCGCCGGCCATGGCCTGGGCGCGGCGCCCGGCGGCCGCGTGCCGGCCCTGCCGTACGGCGAGCTCGCGTGCTTCCTCGGCCTCGCGCTGGGCCTGCTCGTGCGCGGCCTCCGCGGCGGTCACCGCGAGGTCGGCGGCGTCGACGCGCTCGCGGGCGGTGGTGGCCAGGACGGCCGCCCAGCGCAGGATGTGCCCGGCCAGTTCCGGGTCGCCGGCGGCGACGCCGTCCGGTGACGGCCCGGCGAGGGCGTCGGGGTCGTCCCCCGCGGCCTGGCCCATGCGCTCGGCGAGCCGCAGCAGCTCCCCGTCCCCGGCGGCGACCCGCTGCTCGGCGGCCCTGCGCTCGGCCCGCAGCCACTCCTCGACGGCCTTGAAGCGGCGGGTGTCGAAGAGCCTGCCGAGCAGCGCGGCCCGCTCGGTGGCGGTGGCCCGCAGGAACGTCGCGAACTCGCCCTGGGGCAGCAGCACGACCTGGCAGAACTGCTCCCGGCTCATGCCGATGAGCTGCTTCAGCTCCTCGCCGGCCTCCTGGTGGGACTTGCTGAGCGCCCGCCACTCCCCCGCGGTGTGCTCGCGCAGCAGGGTGACGGCCTTCTCGATCGTGTAGCCCGTGCCGCGCTTCTTGGGGCGGGGCTGCTCGGGCCGCCGGGTGATCTCCAGCCGCCGGCCGCCCACGGTCAGGTCGAGCACGACCTCGGTGAGCGTGTCCCCCTCCGCGTGGTCGCTGCGCAGCCGGTTGCCCTGCCGGCTGCCGGGGACGCCGCCGTACAGGGCGAAGCACACCCCGTCGAGCACGGAGGTCTTTCCGGCGCCGGTCGCGCCGTGCAGCAGGAACAGCCCGGCGGCGGAGAGCTCGTCGAAGTCCACGGTGTGGCTGCCGGCGAACGGCCCGAAGGCGGTCAGGGTCAGACGGTGCAGGCGCATCAGTCGGTCTCCGCCCGTGCGGCGTCGCTGCGGACCGCGTCGAACGCGTCCCGCAGGACCGTCCGCTCCGCGGCGTCGGGGGCGGTGCCCCGGACGTGGGTCACGAAGTCCTCGGCGATCTGGCGGTCGGTGCGGCCGCGCAGGCGCTGCGCGTACGAGGCGTGGGGGTCGTCGGCGACGCGCTCGGGCTCGAAGGCCAGCGCGAGGGCGTGCGGGAACCGCTCGCGCAGGCGGGCCATCGGCTCGTGCGGGCGGTGCGGGTCGGTGAGGGTGGCCTCGACCCAGGAGTCCTCGTGCCGTTCGTGCGCCGGGTCCGCCAGCAGCTCCTCGAGGTGGCCGCGGATCCTGGCGAGCGGCCGGGGCACGGGGCAGTCGACCCGCCCGGCGGTCACGGAGCCGTCGGCGCCGAGGTCGACCAGCCACATGCTCTTGCGGTGGTCGGCCTCGGAGAAGGAGTAGGCGAGCGGCGAGCCGGAGTAGCGCACGCGCTCGGAGATCGTCTGGCAGCCGTGGAGGTGGCCGAGGGCGACGTAGTCGACGCCGTCGAAGACACCGGCGGGGACGGCCGCCACACCGCCGACCGTGATGTCGCGCTCGCTGTCGCTGGGCGCACCGCCCGCGACGAAGGCGTGCGCCAGCACGACCGAGCGGGTGCCCGCGGGGCGCGCGGCCAGGTCGGCCCGGACCCGTGCCATCGCGGCGGTCAGCACCTCGGTGTGCCCGGCCCGGCCGAGGGTGAACTCCTCGCGCACCAGGGCGGGTTCGAGGTACGGCAGCCCGTACAGGGCGACCGGCCCGTGCGCGTCCGCGAGGACGACCGGCGTCGCGCACCCGGCCGGGTCGGTCCGTAGGTGGATGCCGGCGCGGTCGATGAGGCCGGAGGCCACGCCCAGCCGGCGGGCGGAGTCGTGGTTGCCGGAGATCATCACCGTGGGCACGCCTAGGCCGGCGAGCCGGTGCAGCGCGTCGTCGAAGAGTTCGACGGCGGGCAGCGAGGGCAGCGCCCGGTCGTAGACGTCGCCGGCGACGAGGACGGCGTCGACGCGCTCCGCCCGCACCGTCGCCACCAGGTGGTCGACGAACGCCGCCTGGGCCTCGAGGAGTCCGACCCGGTGGAAGGACCGCCCCAGATGCCAGTCGGAGGTGTGCAGCAACCTCACCGTGGCTCTCCCGCCCGCATGTTCCGTTCCTCCGGCTCACGTTCCGCATGCTCCGCACGGGCCCCGGCGTCCCCACCGGTCCCGTGCGCTTCGACAGCAGGCTATCCGCCACCACTGTCAACGCGTCGGGCGAGTCCGAAGTCGGGCAAGGTCGGTCAAGCCGTGTCCCCGCCCGCCCGTACGATGTCCGCCATGACGGCGAGCGACTCCGGCAGACGACTGATCGACGGCCGCTTCGAACTGCTGGAACGGCTGGGCGGCGGCGGCATGGGCCTGGTGTGGCGGGCCCGGGACACCGCCCTGCACCGCGAGGTCGCCCTGAAGGAAGTGCGCCCGCCCGAACCGGAGTTGGCCGACGCCGACGCCGAGGCGGCGGCGAAACTGCGCGAGCGCGTTCTGCGCGAGGCCCGCGCGCTGGCCCGGGTGCACCACCCCAACGTCGCGACGATCCACCACATCGTGGACACGACGGACCTCGCGCACCCCTGGCTGGTGATGGAGCTGGTGACCGGCGGCTCCCTCCAGGACCGGCTGGCCCGCGGCCCGCTCACCCCGCCGGAGGCGGCCGCCATCGGCCGCGGCGTCCTGGCAGGCCTGCGCGCCGCGCACGCGGTCGGCGTCCACCACCGCGACGTGAAGCCCGCCAACGTGCTGCTCCGGCCCGACATGACGCCGGTGCTCACCGACTTCGGCATCGCCACGCTCCGCGACTCGACGCGGCTGACGACCACCGGCGGGCTCATCGGCTCGCCCGAGTACATCGCCCCCGAACGCATCCGCGGCGAGGAGGGCAACCCCGCCTCCGACCTGTGGTCGCTCGGCATGCTGCTCTACGTCGCGGTGGAGGGCGTCCACCCGCTGCGCCGCGAGACGAGCATCGCCACGCTCGTCGCCGTCCTCGACGAGCCCCTGCCGCCGCCGGCCCGGTCCGGACCGCTCGCCCCCGTGCTGACCGCCCTGCTGGTACGGGACGCCGCCGCGCGGCCGGACGCCGACCGGCTCGACCGGATGCTCGCCGACGTGGAGCGGGGCGCGGCGGTGTCCGCGCCGCCGTCCCCGTCCCCGTCCCCGTCCCCGTCCCCGTCCCCGTCCCCGGGGCCCGCGCCGGCGGACGCGGCGCCCGGCGGTTTCGGGCCCGCCCCGGCGACGTACCAGCCGATGGCGCCCCACGCGTACTACCCGCCGCAGCAGCCGACCCGCCCCACCCCGCTCCCCGCGCCGCGCGGCGGCGGCCGCGTCGTGGCCGCCGCCACCGCGGTCGCGGCGGTGGGCGTTGCGGGCGTCCTGCTGTGGACCCTCCTCCCCCAGCTCCACGGCGACGGGGACGCGGGCGCGGCGGGCAAGGGCCGCACGACGTCGTCGAAGGGCACCCGTTCCTCCGGCGCCCCGAGCACGGCGGCTTCGAAGAAGCTGCTCTCGCCGGCCGGGGGCCGCTCCGTGGCGGAGGTCGTGAAGTCGGTGTCGGGCGGCACCAAAGTGGTCGACCTCACCATCTACGACGACTACGCGAGCTTCAGCGCGCCCAAGAAGACGGACGACACCGTCTTCGACAGCTACTCGTACCGCGACGGCAAGGTCGACGAAGGGATCATCAAGGGCACCATCGACGCCGACGACACGGTCGACCTCGAGACCGTCAACTGGGACGCGCTCCCGGCCCTGATGAGCCGTGCCGACAAGGAGTGCAAGGTCAAGCGTCCGACGGCCACCTACGTGGTGGTGAAGCCCGACATCATCACCAAGAAGCCGTCCATGTACTACTACCGGTCCGACGAGTACCGGACCTGCTTCATCGAGGCCACCACCAAGGGCAAGGTCACCGACGTCCTCGCCGGGGACTGACCTCCCGGACGGGCGAACCCCGGCGTGTACGGCGTGCGCCGCGAACCGCCCGGCCCGCAGGCCGCAGGGCCGGCACTGACGTTCCCGGAAGCCGCGGTCAGACGTCCACGAAGGCGCTGCCCGCCACCTCGACGCCCGCGGTCCCGGCGGAGGCGTCGGCGAGCCAGGCCCGGAAGGCGGCCAGTTCCTCCTCCGGCACGCCCAGCTCGATGCGTACCTCGGCCGCGCCGTAGGCGACGCCGCGCACCGTGCGGCCGGCGGCGCGCAGGTCGTTCTCGATGCGCCCGGCCCGCTGGTGGTCGGCGACGACGGTGACCAGGGCGAGCTTCTGCCGCTCCACGGTGCCGAGCTCGTCGAGGGCCGCCGAGACGGCACCCCCGTAGGCGCGCACCAGGCCGCCCGCGCCGAGCTGGATGCCGCCGTAGTAGCGGGTGACGACGGCGACGACGTCCCGGATCTCGCGGCGCAGCAGCACCTGCAGCATGGGGGTGCCCGCGGTGCCGCCCGGCTCCCCGTCGTCGCTCGCCTTGTGGATCCGGCCCTCGGCACCGATCACGTACGCGTAGCAGTTGTGCGACGCCCCGGCGTGCTCCTTGCGGACACGGGCGATGAACTCCTGCGCCGCCTCCTCGCCGGACACCGGCGCCAGCGCGCACAGGAACCGCGAGCGCTTGATCTCGCTCTCGTGGACGTGCTCGCGCCCGATCGTCAGATACCGCTCCACCACCCCGCCACCCTAATCCCTTGTCAGGGGCAGGGCCGGAACGCCTTTCGCCACCCGGGTGCGCGTGAGCACGGAGAGCGGCGCGCGGCATCCCAGCGCTACGTGTTCAACCGCATGCCCGGGCCGGCCACCGCCTCCGGAACCGCCGGCGCGATGAGGCCGCCGCACGGACCACGTCCGGCCGCGTCCTCACTCAGGGATGAGCAGACCCAGGGCACGCAGGCGCGGCAGGCAGATCTCCAAACAGGCTTCCACGGAAGCGGCGTCCGTGCGCACGAGCAGCTCCTCATGGAACGGGGCGCCGCTCGCGACGAACGTCCACGGCCCTGTCCCGCCGCGCAGACGTTCCGCATCCGCCTTGAGCAGCACCGTCACGCCCTGCTCGGCCAGCGCCTCCATGAGACGCACCACGTCCATCAGTAGACCCCACCTGCTAGAACAGCGAGATCACGCTACACGCACCGGCCGGCCTCCGACGTGGCGGCATGGCGACGTGAGGCGTCCACGGGAACAGCCCGGTCCGTGCTCTGGTTGACTGCTGCGGAGCGGAGTGAGGGAGGACGACGTGCACGGAGACGACGCGGCGGTTCGGGAGATCCTGACCGGTCTCGGGGACACCTGGGCCGTGGTGGGGCTGTCCAACAACGCCTCGCGGGCGGCGTACGGCGTCGCCGCGGTCCTGCAGCGCTACGGCAAGCGCGTGGTGCCGGTGCACCCGAAGGCCGAGACCGTGCACGGGGAGCAGGGCTACGCCTCGCTCGCCGACATCCCGTTCCCGGTCGACGTGGTGGACGTCTTCGTCAACTCCGACCTGGCCGGCGCGGTCGCCGACGAGGCCGTCGCGATCGGCGCGAAGGCGGTCTGGTACCAGCTCGGCGTGGTCGACGAGGCCGCGTACGCGCGTACCCGGGACGCGGGGCTGCTCATGGTCATGGACCGCTGCCCGGCGATCGAGATCCCCCGGCTCGGGTAGCCGGGCTCAGCCGCCGGGCCGCTCCGCCGCCTCCAGATCCGCCAGCCGCCGCAGTGCCGGGCCGAGGGCGCGGCGGCAGGTGCCGAGCCCCTTCCAGGGGTCGCCGTCCTTGTCGAGGCGGTCCGGGAGGGTGCGTACGGTCCAGCGGCGGGGGCCGAGGGCGGGGTCGTCGAGTTCGGCCCAGTGCAAGGGCGTGGCGACCGGGGCGTGCGGGCGGGCGCGCACCGCGTAGGGGGCGACGGAGGTCTGGGCGTACCCGTTGCGCTGGACGTCCAGGTAGAGGCGGCCCCGGCGGGCCGCCTTGCGGACCTCGGTGGTGAGCCGGTCCGGGTGGCGGGCGGCCAGCACGGCGGACACGCGCCGGGCGAAGTCCCGTACGGCGTCGAAGTCCGGGCCCCGGGTCAGCGGCGCCACGACGTGCAGCCCGCGCGAGCCGGTGGTCATCACGGCGGGGCGCAGGCCCAGTTCCCGCAGGAGGTCGCCGACCCGGGGCGCGGTCCAGCGCACGGTGGCGAAGTCGTCGTCCCCGGCCGGGTCGAGGTCGAGGACCAGCCGGTCGGGGACGTCGAGGCGGTCGGTGCGGCTCAGCCAGGGGTGCGGGGTGACGCAGGCCTGACCGGCCAGGTAGACGAGGGTGGCCGTGTCGTCGCAGACGACCATGGTGACGGTGCCGCCCTCCTTGGGGACCTCGCGGCGGCGCACCCACGCGGGGAAGTAGCCGGGGACCTCCTTGTGGTAGAAGGACCTCCCGTCGATGCCGTCCGGGTAGCGCTCCATCACCAGCGGGCGGCCCCTGACGTGCGTGAGCAGGGGTCGTGCGACACGGCGGTAGTGGTCGGCGAGCTCGGCCTTGGTGATCCCGTCGCCGGGGAAGAGCTCCTTGTCGGGACGGGACAGTTCGACGGTCCGCCCGCCGATGCGCAGGGACCGCCCGCCGCGGGCCGGGTGGCTCATCGCTTCATCACCTCTCCGGTACGCCTCACCGCTGCGGGGGCGGGCATGCAGGATGCGCCGGAAACTCGCTGCGTGGCGCCCGGAGCCGTGTTGTAGCGTGCGCGCATGCCCGGTCCCGTACGCCCCGCCCGTCCCGACGACGCCGCCGAGCTGGTACGGCTGCGGCGGCTGATGTTCCTGGCCATGAGCGGGCGGGACGAGCCCGGTCCCTGGGAGGCGGCCGCCGAGGAGCGGGCGCGCGAGCAGCTCGCCGGGGGCGGTCCGCGGTGGCTGGGGGCGTTCGTGGTGGACGGCGGACCGGTGGTCGGTGCGCACCCGCACCTGGCGGCGTGCGCGGTGGGCCGGATCGAGGAGCGGCTGCCCGCGCCGGCGCACCCGGCGGGCCGGTTCGGCTTCGTCTTCAACGTCTGCACCGACCCCCGCTACCGGGGGCGCGGGTACGCGCGGGCCACGACGGAGGCGCTGCTCGGGTGGTTCGCCGAACAGGGCGTGACCCGGGTCGACCTGCACGCGACCGCGGAGGCCGAGCCGCTGTACCGCAGCCTGGGCTTCGCCGAGCACTCGATACCGCTGTCACTGGACCTGTCACGACGGCCGGCCCGCGAGGCGCCCGGCGACCCGGTCAGTGGACGGGCGGCTCCGCGATGAGGGCCGTGCCGACCCGGTGGAAGCCGAGCCGGGCGTAGATCCTGGCGACGTCCTCGTCCCCGGCCGACAGGAACACCGTGCTCAGCCCGCGTTCACGGGCGTCGGCGACCAGCGCGCCGGTGACCGCGAGGGCCAGGCCGCGGCGGCGGGCGCTGGGCAGGGTGCCCACTCCGACGATCTCGCAGACCTCGCCCACGGGGTTGTACTGGCCCGCGCAGAGCGCCGTGCCGCCCTCGACAGCGGCGGCGTGGACGGTGAGCCCGGCCCGTAGGCGCGCCTCCGCGGTCGCCACGAGGCCCGGGGCGGCGTGCAGCGGGACCGCGGCGGCGAGTTCGGCCCGCCCGGCGGTACCGATGGCCGTACCGGCCTGCGCGAACGCGAGGTGCGGGACGGTCAGCGCGCTGGGCAGCGCCGGGTCGCCGGGCCCCAGCAGCCGCACGCCGACGCCCGCGGGCAGCTCCGGCAGCAGAGCGGGAGGGGCGAGCGGGTCGAGCACCATCAGCGGATGCTCGTGCACGGCGAGCCCGGACGCCTCCGCCGCGGCCCGCAGCGCCGGGGCGGTCTCGGCGATCCACTCGAAGCACTCGGGCACGCCCAGCTCGCGCTGGCGTGCCCGGACCCGGTCCACGTCGTCCCGGCCGACGGGACCGCCGTCCGCGTCCGGCGCCGGGCGGGCGTAGAAGGGCCAGCCGACGCCCTCGCGCACGAAGAGGGTGAGCGGACCGTGCTCCTCGGCGCGGGCGCCCGCCCGGGGAACGGCGTCGTAGTAGCGCTCCAGGCGGTCCAGCAGTTCCGTCACGCGGGGAGTCCCAGCCCTTCCAGCAGTTCGACACCGGGCAGCGACGCCAGCGCCTTGCCGGGCACGAGCAGCTTGCCGCGCCGCCGGCCGCTGCCGATGATCACGTACGGGGTGTCCGTGACCGACGCGTCCACCAGCAGCGGCCAGCCGGCGGGCAGCCCGATCGGGGTGATGCCGCCGTACTCCATGCCGCTCTCGCCCACGGCGGTGTCCATCGGCGCGAAGGAGGCCTTGCGTACGCCGAGGTGACGCCGCACGAGACCGTTCACGTCGGCCCGCGTGGTGGCGAGGACGACGCATGCGGCGAGCGTGACCTCCCCGCCGCGCTTGCCCGCGACGACCACGCAGTTCGCGGACTGCTCCAGGCCGACCCCGTACGTCTCGGCGAAGACCGCGGTGTCGGCCTTCTCGGGGTCGGTGTCGACCAGCAGCAGTTCCTCCACCGGCACCTGCCCGCTCCAGGCGGTCAGTGCGGCGGCGACGGGGGCCGGCAGCAGGTCGAGCCGTTCCACGGCGGGGTGGACGTCGGTGAAGGTGCCGATGGGTGCGCGCATGTCGGGCACGCTAACAAATCCCGGGAGTTGGCGGCGGACCGTCCCGAACAGCGGGCACGGGGGCCCCGCCGCGCCCGCGCAGTGCCGGTGTGCTGCCGCGCCCCGACGGCGTACGGGTCCGGCCGGGGCGGCCGTGCCCGGGTCGTGCACGTCGCGGCGCCGGAGAAGTCGCCGGAGGAGTCGCTGGTGCGCCGACCCGGCCGCGCTCTGCGGGGCAACGGGAAGCGGCCCCTTCCCCGCCACCCGGTCGTCGCCTGCACGGACAGCCGGGGCGGGGCCTCGCCGCGTCCGCGGTTCGTCGTCGCGCGCCCGGTGGGATCGGCGGGTCCCCGCAGCCCTGCGTCGTTCGCCCGCGCCGCCGTTCACGCGGTGCGGTCCGGTTCGGGGTGCGACGCATCTCGCCACGCCCACCTCACGTTCGCCGCCGCCAGCAGTTGGAGCGTGCCCTGCCATCTCTCCGGCTCGCCCTTCCCTGTCCGCTCGCGACGGCCGTGCCGACCGCCCATCGCCCCACCCTCACCGGCCGGACCGGCATCGCCTTCTTCGCGGCAACGCGTAGGACGTATCCGCGCCGGTCCGCTCGGCGAGCGGGCGCACGGGCACCCCACCCACCACGCGGGACAGCCGTACCGCCCGCGCCACCGCCGTTGCCGGGTTTGCATCAAGGCGTGCCGTTTCGGCAGCCTGGGGGTGTGGGCGACACAGGGGACACGAAGAAAGAGGTGCTGGACGCCGTCGGGCCCCGGTTGCGGGAGCTGCGGCGGCGGCGCGGCATGACGCTGGCGGAACTGGCCGAGCGGACGGGGATCAACGAGAGCACCCTGTCCCGGCTGGAGGGCGGCGGGCGCAAGCCGACCCTGGAGCTGCTGCTGACCCTGGCGGAGGTCCACGCGGTGCCGCTCGACGAGCTCGTCGGGGCGCCCCGCACCGGCGACCCCCGCATCCACCTCCGGCCGGTGACCCGGGACGGCCTGACGTACGTGCCGCTGAGCAGGCCCGGCGGGATCCAGGCGCACAAGCTGCTGATCCCGCCGCACCCGGGCGCGGAGCCCGAGTTGAAGACCCACGAGGGCTTCGAGTGGGTCTACGTGCTGGCCGGCCGCCTGCTGCTGCTCCTCGGCGACCGGCGCGTGGTGCTGGGGCCGGGCGAGGCGGCGGAGTTCGACACCCACGTCCCGCACTGGCTCGGCCCCGAGGGCGAGCAACCCGTCGAACTGCTCGTCCTGTTCGGGCGGCAGGGCGAGCGGGCCCATCTGCGGGCCCGCACCGCCTGAGCCGGGCACGACCGGGACGACCGGCGTTACCGGCGTCACCCGCACCACCAGCGGCTCACACCCCCTGCCGCGGGTCCACCCCGTGCGCCCGCGTGCCGAGGACACGCCGCGTGACCTCCGCCTCCATCGGGCCGCTGAACACCTCGGCGCCCCCGGCCCGGCGCGACCGGGCGGCGGCGCGCGCGTCCTCGGCCAGCAGGTCCATGACGATGGCGGCAGCGGCCGTCGTCCCGGCTGCCGCGGCCGCGGGGACGCCCGCCATCAGGTCGCTGACGTTCCCCGCGGCCCACACGCCGTCGACGCCGGTGAAGCCGGAGGCGTCCACCGTGAGCTGCTCCCCGAAGCCCGCCGGGTGCTCCCGTACGGACAGACCGAGGTCCCCGAGGAAGGACGCCCGGGCCGTGAAGCGGGGGGCGACCGCGAGGGCGCGGACGGGGACCACGCGCCCGGAGGCCAGGCGCACCCCGGCCAGCCGGTCGCCGTCGTCGGTCTCCAGGCCGCTCACGGCGCCGTCGACGACGCCCACGCGCAGCCCCGCGAGCTGCTCCCACTGATCGGACGTCAGATCCGTGCCGGGGCCGAGGAACAGGGTCACGTCCTCGGACAACTGCCGGAACAGCAAGGCCTGGTGGAAGCTGCCGAGTACCCCGACCGCGGTGTCGCGGGCCTCCCAGCCGTGGCAGAAGACGCAGTGCACCACGTCCTTGCCCCACCGCCCCGCCAGGCCCGGCACGTCCGGCAGTTCGTCGACCAGGCCGGAGGTCACCAGGACCCGCCGGGCCCGCGTGCTCCGCCCGTCCTCGCACTCGGCCACGAAGACGTCGCCGTCGCGGCGGATCGCGGTGACGCGTCCGGCGGCGACCCGGCCGCCGTAGGAGGCGACCTCCTCCCGTCCCTTCCGCAGCAGTTCCAGCGGGGCGATGCCCTCCCGTCCCAGCAGCCCGTGCGCGGCGGCGGCGGGGGCGTTGCGGGGCTCGCCCGCGTCGATCACCAGCACCGGCCGCCGTACCCGGGCCAGGGTCAGCGCGCCGGAGAGGCCGGCGGCGCCTCCTCCGACGACCACCACGTCCCACACGCCGCCCGGAGCCTCCAGGCCGTTCCCGCCGCCGTCACCGTTGTCCTTCGTGTTCTCGTCCATGGCGGCACGATCACGCCGGCCGCGGGCGGGGGGCAATGTTCCATGCCGTTTCGGCAACGAAGCCGCGGTGGGTCGCCCGGAACGGTCATGCCTCGGAGGTGAGCTTGTCCTCCAGCCCCGCGAGGAGTTCGGGCTCCAGCCCCGCGAGCGCGGCCAGTTGCTGGTGGGTGGCGCCGGCGGGAACCGGCCGCGGCGCGGGCGTGCGCAGCGGCGGCTCCCAGCCGCGCTCGGGCGTCCAGCGCCGGACGACCCGGGCGGGCGCGCCCGCCACCACGCAGTGGTCGGGGACCTCGCCGCGCACGATGGCGCCGGCCGCGACGACGACGTTCCGTCCGATCCGCGCCCCCGGCAGGATCACCGCGCCCGCGCCGAGCCAGCTGCCGGAGCCGATCTCGACGGGTGCGGAGCGCGGCCACTGGCGGCCGATGGGCTCGTGGGGGTCGTCGTAGGAGTGGTTGTCGCTGGTCACGTACACGTACGGCCCGCAGTAGACGTCGTCGCCGAACACCACCGGCCGGGAGGCGATGACGTGGCTGCCGCGGCCGAGGACGACGCCGTTGCCGAGCCGGACGACGGGGTCGGGGCCGAGGTCGAGGCCGGGCATCATCCCGGCCGTGAGGGTGACCTGTTCGCCGATGATGCAGCACTCGCCGAGGTGGATCCACTCCTCGCCGAAGATCGTCCCCTGCGGGAAGGCGAGGCGGGTGCCCGCGCCGATCCGGCCGAAGCGCAGCGGGCCCGGGCGGTCGGCGGAGACGGCACCCGCGTTCTGGACCCACCGCCAGCCGCGGTGCACCAGGCGCGAGACGGCCCGGCGGCGCCAGGCCGCCGCGGAGGAGAACAGGTTCTCGTTCTTCGGCACCCGATCACGGTACCGAGGGCGCGGGGGCGCGGCCGGGCGATCAGGTGTGATGTGCGCCGCGTTCCGTCCAGGCGACGGCGACCCGCGCGGCGAGGCGGACGTTGCCGCGCACGGCGGCGAGGTTCGCCTCCAGGCTGGCGCCGCCGGTGTGCTCGACGAGGTGCCCGAGGAGGAACGGCGTGACGGCCTGCCCGGTGACGCCCTCGCGTTCGGCGGCGGCCAGCGCCTCCGCCAGGACGCGGTCGTGCAGCGCCGGGTCGAGCTGCTCGTGCTCCGGCACGGGGTTGGCGAGGATCACCGCGGACGGCGGGCCGTCGAGGTCGTCCTGGGCGGCCATGACGCAGGCGGCCTCGTCGGGCGTGCGGACCGTCCAGTCCACGGGCTGCCCGGAGCCGCTGAGGTAGAAGCCGGGGAACTCGGCGGTCCCGTACCCCACGACGGTGACGCCGAGGGTCTCCAGTCGCTGCAGGGTGGCGGGCACGTCGAGGATGGACTTCACCCCGGCGCACACGACGGTGATCCGGGTGCCGGCGAGCAGCCGCAGGTCGGCGGACTCGTCCTGCTCCTCCGTCCAGCCGCGGTGCACACCGCCCAGTCCGCCGGTGGCGAAGACCCGCAGCCCGGCGCGGGCGGCGAGGAAGGCCGTGGCGGAGACGGTGGTGGCGCCGCTCGCGCCGGTGGCGACCGCGACGGGCAGGTCGCGGTGACCGAGCTTGCGCATGCCCTCGTCGCCGGCGATGCGCTCCAGGCCCTTCGCGTCGAGCCCGATGCACGGCACGCCGTCCAGCACCGCGATCGTCGCGGGGACGGCGCCCGCCTCGCGCACGGCGGCCTCGAGCTCCAGCGCCACCTGGTGGTTGCGGGGGCGGGGCAGGCCGTGGGAGATGATCGTCGACTCCAGGGCGACGACCGGGGCACCGGTTTCCAGCGCGATGATCACTTCGTCGGAGAACTTCAGCACGCTGTACGCGCTACCCGCGGGGCGATCGGCGCAATCACGGGACTACGGTGATCCCCATGACGGAGAGAGCCTTGATCGCGGACGTCGCCGGACGCTCACCCCGGCTGGACCCCGCCGCCTTCACCGCGCCGACCTCGGTGGTACTGGGCGACGTGACGATGGCGGCCGGCGCGAGCGTCTGGTACCACGCGGTGCTGCGCGGCGACTGCGAGTCGATCAGCCTCGGCGAGGGCAGCAACGTCCAGGACAACTCGACGGTGCACGCCGACCCCGGGTTCCCGGCGGTGATCGGCGCGCGCGTCACGGTGGGCCACAACGCGGTGCTGCACGGCTGCGTGGTCGAGGACGACGTGCTGGTCGGCATGGGCGCCACCGTCCTCAACGGCGCGCACATCGGCACCGGCTCGCTGGTCGCGGCCGGCGCGCTCGTCCCCCAGGGCATGCGGGTTCCCCCGGGGTCGCTGGTGGCGGGCGTGCCGGCGAAGGTGCGCCGTGGGCTCACCGCGGAGGAGCGCGAGATGGTGCGGCTCAACGCCGAGCACTACGTCGCGCTCGCGGACGCCCACCGGGCCGCCTTCGCCGGGGACTGACGGCCCCGGGCCCGGCCGCTCAGTCGGTGGTGGCCGCCGCCACGGCGTCCGCCCCGGGCGCGGCCTCGTGGGCCTTGGCCGCGGCCTTGGCCCGGCGGCGTACGACGAGGAACGAGCCGAGGCCGATCAGCACGGCGGCCACCAGGCCGAGCCACGAGAACCGCTTGAGCCACGGCTCGGCGACGATGCCCACGTAGTAGATGACCGCCGTGGTGCCGCCCGCCCACACGATGCCGCCGAGGACGTTGGCGGTGAGGAACTTCCAGTACGGCATCCTCAGCACGCCCGACAGCGGGCCGGCGAAGATCCGCAGCAGCGCCACGAAGCGGCCGAAGAACACCGCCCACATGCCCCAGCGCGTGAACGACGCCTCGGCGGTCGCGATGTGCGCCGGCGAGAAGTGCTTGGGGAAGCGCCGCCCCAGTCTGTCGAGCATCGGCCGCCCGCCGCGGCGGCCGATGGCGTAGCCGATCGAGTCGCCCACGATCGCCCCGGCGGAGGCGCACACGCCCACCACCCAGGGGTCCACGTGCCCCTGCGAGGCGAGCAGGGCGGAACTGACGAGGATGATCTCGCCCGGCAGCGGGATGCCCAGGCTCTCCAGGCCGATCACGAGGCCCACCAGCAGGTAGACGCTGACCGGCGGGATCGTGCCGAGCCACTCCTGGACGTGCAAGGCCGCTTCCTCCCCCTAGGGCGGACGGGATGTCGGTCGACGCGCCGGTGCGCGCACGTCGTTGCAGCGTATCCGACGTGCGGCCCGGCATGTCGCCACCGCCCCCGACCGGGGGCTCAGCCCTGCGCCGTGACGAGGATCCCGTCCGCGAGCAGGAGAACCCCGCAGGCGAAGCCGAACACCGCGAGGACGGCCAGCACTCCCGGCCGCAGGATCACCGACGAGGAGGCCACCGCCGCGGGGCCGCGTTGCCGCCGTCTGAGCATCAGTGCCCGGACGCCGGCGTAGACGCTGACGCAGCCGACGATCAGGTACGACATGTGGGCAGCCCTCCAGGCTCTCGAGTCGCTCCGTGAGCCCGCGGCAGGCCGGGGCATGGAGCCGGAACCGCTCCGGCCGCACGAAGACCACAAGAGCCACGATCTTGGAACCTGACACGCCGGGCGTCAACAGGCGGTTGCGCCCGGGGCCGGGAACGCCGGGGCGCGGCTCAGCCGTTGGGGCGGAGGGTCCAGACGATGGTCATCTCGCCCGTGACCGCGCCGTCCTCGCGCCGGAGGGCGACCGTGACGGGGAACTCGGGGCGTTCGCCCTTGTCGAGTTCGGCGATGACGTCGGCGGCGGGGCGGCCGAGGCGGGCGGTGGCGGTGACCGGGCCCATGGCGAGCTTCTTGTAGCCGATCTCGGCGCGGACGGCGAGGGGGACGGCGCGGGAGAGGTGGTCGGCGAAGGCGGCGAGGACGACGGCGCCGCTGGCGGTCTCGGCCAGGGTGAACATCGCGCCGGCGTGGGGGCCGCCGACGTGGTTGTGGTAGGCGGCCTGGTCGGGGAGGCGGACCACGGCGTGCTCGGCGGTGGTCTCCAGGAACTCGATGCTGAGGGTGGCGGCCATGGGCACGGTGGCCGCCATGAGCTCGCCTATCTGCGGCTGGTTCTCGGGCATGGGCCGGATGTTACCAGCAAGTAATCAGCGCTTCCATGGAACCGCGCCCGCTCAACCCCTAGTGTTTCGAGCCATGTGGCCAGGACAGCAGCAGCCGGGGGGACCGCAGCATCCGCAGCAGCCCCCGCAGAACCAGCCCCAGTGGGGCCACCAGCAGCAGCCCTCCCCGTACCAGCCGCAGCAGCACCCCGCCTACCAGCAGCCCCCGCAGACATGGGGGCCGCCGCCGGCGCCGGGCGGGCCGCAGCCGCCCGGGGGGCGGCGGGGCGTGGTGATCGCCGTGTCGGTGGTGGCCGCGGTCGCGGTGGTCGCCGCCGGCGCGCTGGTCGCCGTCAGACTCACCGGCGACGACGAGGACCCGCAGGCCGGCCCGTCCGGCACCGGCTCACCGGTCGCCTCGCGGAGCGCGCCGGAGTCCGCCACCCCGACCCCCTCCGCGACGGCGGACGAGGAGGGCCCCGGCCCGGACGACGCCCGCGGCAACCCGGGCGAGGACACGGTCAAGCCCGTGGTGCCCGGCTGGCAGACCGTCGTGCGCAGCGACATGGGCGTCGCCTACGACCTCCCGAAGGACTGGACGGCCAAGCCGCAGGGCCTGCTCATCGGCTACGAGTGGGGCACCAACCGGGTCGTCACCGGGGGCGCGGCCGTGCTCGACGAGAAGTGGTGCGGCACCGACGAGCGCGGACTGGCCGGCGTGAAGGGCGGTAAGGGCGCCAAGAGCCTGAGGTCCGAGGCCGCCAACGAGGCCTACAACTGGGCGTACGGCAAGTACAAGAAGGAGGGCGGCACCAAGCTCACCGAGGCCGCCCCCCGCGCCTACACCAACGCGCAGGGCCTGCACGGCTGGACCGCCTCCACGCGCGCGACCGGGATGAAGGGCACGTGCGCGGCCGACGGCACCGCGTACAGCTTCACCTTCCTCGGCAAGGACAAGGAGGTCCGTTCCTGGCTGCTGATCGTGGACAGCGGCTACGCGGGCGCGGTCGACGCCGCGACGGTGGCGAAGGTCCGCGACAGCGTCCGGCTGGTCGGCTGAGGCCGCGGCCCGCCCTGCGCCGACGGCCCGGAAATCGGTTTGCCAAAGCCCGGCCCAGCGACGATAGTCCCCGGGTGAAACCCGACGTCCCCCATCGGCTGCGGTTCCCGGACTGGGCCGGCCGCAACTTCCGGCTCCTGGCCGCGTCCGCCTTCGTGACCGGGATCGGCGCCTCGGGCGCCGTCGTCGCGTCGGCGTTCGCCGTACTGCAGGCGGGCGGTGGCGGCACGGAGATCGGACTCGTCGCCGCCGCGCGGACGGTGCCGCTGGTCGTCTTCCTGCTCATCGGCGGCGCGGTCGCCGACCGGCTGCCGCGGCACCGGGTCATGGTCGCGGCCAACTGCCTCAACACCGTCTCGCAGGGCGTGTTCGCCGTCCTGGTGCTGACCGGCCGGGCCGAGATCTGGCACATGGCGGTGCTCTCCGCGCTGGGCGGCACCGGCCAGGCCTTCTTCGCCCCCGCCAACGAGGGCATGCTGCTGTCGACCGTCGACTCCGCCCACGCGAGCCGCGCCTTCGCGGTGTTCCGGCTCGGCGTCAACGGGGCCAACGTCGGCGGTGCCGCGCTCGCCGGGGCGCTGGTGGCCCTCGCGGGGCCGGGCTGGGTGCTGGCGGTGGACGCGGCGTGCTTCGCGGTCGCCGCGGGCCTGCGCGCACTGCTGCGGGTCTCCCCGGCCGCGGTACGCGACCGCGCGGAGCGGCGCGGCGGCGGTCTGCTGGGCGATCTGCGCGAGGGCTGGCGGGAGTTCGCCTCACGGCGCTGGCTGTGGGGCATCGTGGTGCAGTTCTCCGTCGTCAACGCCGTGATCACCGCCGCCGACGCGGTGTACGGCCCGCTCGTCGCGCGCGAGCACCTCGGCGGCGCCGGGCCGTGGGGCGCCGCGCTGGCGGCGTTCGGCGCCGGGAACCTGCTGGGCGGGCTGCTGATGCTCCGCTGGCGGCCGCGCCGCATCCTGCTCGCCGGGGTGCTCTGCGTCTTCCCGTTCTCGCTGCCCGCCGCCGCGCTGGCGCTGGCGGTCCCGGTGCCGCTGCTGGCCTGCGCGATGCTGGTGGCGGGCATGTCCATCGAGGTCTTCGGCGTGACCTGGATGATGGCACTCCACCAGGAGATCCCCGAGGACAAGCTCTCCCGCGTCGCGGCCTACGACTGGTTCGGCTCGGTCTCCATGATGCCGATCGGCACCGCCCTGGCCGGCCCTGCCGCGGACGCCTTCGGCCTGTACGGGGCGCTGTGGGGCTGCGCGGGGCTGACGGTGCTGCTCACCGGCGCCGTGCTCACCGTGCCCGAGGTGCGGCGGCTGCGCCGGGTGGACGAGCCCGACGGCGGGCGGACGGTCGCCCGGGGCGGTCAGCCGACGCCGAAGGAGCCGTCGGGCGGGATCGGCGAGGGCACCGCGTCCTTGTCGTAGACCGGCCGCGCACCCCGTCCGAACAGCTCCAGCGCGTCGCCCTCCACCACCCGTGCCGGGAAGACGTCGGAGGCGGCGCGCCGGGCGATCAGGTCCACGGGCAGCGGGGTACGGCTCGCGGCCAGCACGGCGTTGCCGAAGCGGCGGCCCCGCAGCACCCCGGGCTCGGCGATCAGGCACACCTCGCCGAACAGCTCGCGCAGGCCCGCGATCTGCGGCCGCAGGAAGTCGAAGGGCGCCGAGTCCGCGAGGTTCGCCAGGTACAGCCCGCCGGGGCGCAGCACCCGGGCGGCCTCGGTGACGAACTCGTACGAGGTCAGGTGCGCCGGCACCCGCGAACCGCCGAACACGTCCGCCACGACGACGTCCGCCGAGGCGTCCGGGGCGCCCTCCAGCCAGGCCCGGGCGTCGTCCGTGGCGATCGCCACACCGTCGCCGCCGCGTCCCAGCGGGAGCCGGGTGGCGACGAGCCCGGCGAGCGCCCGGTCGGCCTCCACGACGCGCTGCCGCGAGCCGGGCCGGGTCGCGGCGGTGTAGCGGGGCAGCGTCAGGGCCCCGCCGCCCAGGTGGACGACATCCAGCGGCGCACCCTCGGGCGCGGCCTCGTCCATCACGTGGGCGAGCCGCCGGGTGTACTCGAACTCCAGGTGGGTGGGGTCGTCGAGGTCCACGTACGACTGCGGTGCCCCGTCCACGGTGAGCAGCCAGCCCGCGGGCCGGTCCACGTCGGGCAGCAGCCTGGCCGCGCCGAAGTCCACGTCCTGGCTCACGGGTATGCGTCCGTCGTCCTCCACGCTGCGATTCTCCCAGCACGCGCGGGGGCCCGGGGACGGACCCCCCGGGACCCCCGCGCTGGGCGGCCCGGCTCAGCCCGCGCCGCTCACTCGTCGAGCGCCGTCACCGTGCCCGCGCCGACCGTGCGGCCGCCCTCGCGGATCGCGAAGCCGAGCCCCGGCTCCAGCGGCACCGCCCGGCCCAGTTCCACGGACATGTCGACGGTCGCCCCCGGAAGGGCCGCCCCCGCCTCGCCCAGGTCGACGTCGCCGACGACGTCGGCGGTGCGGACGTAGAACTGCGGCCGGTACCCGCTGGCGATGCCCGTGCGCCGCCCGCCCTCGGCGGCCGGCAGCAGGAAGACCCGGGCCCGGAAGCGGCGGCTCGGCGTGACGCTGCCCGGCGCGGCCACCACGTGGCCCCGGCGGACGACGTCCCGGGCCACGCCGCGCAGCAGCAGCGCCACGTTGTCGCCGGCCTGGGCCTCCTCCATGGGCTTGCCGAAGGTCTCCAGACCGGTCACCACGCTCGCCGTGTCCGCGCCGAGCACGTCCACGCGGTCGCCGACCCGGACGGTGCCCCGCTCCACCGCGCCGGTGACGACCGTGCCGCGCCCGGTGATGGTCAGCACGTTCTCCACCGGCAGCAGGAAGGGCGCGTCGGTGTAGCGGTGCGGCATCGGCACGTGCGTGTCGACCGCGTCGAGCAGCGCCTCGACGGCCGCCGTCCACCGCGGGTCGCCCTCCAGCGCCCGCAGTCCCGACACCCTGACGACGGGCAGCGTGTCCCCCGGGTAGCCCTGGGCGGACAGCAGCTCGCGCACCTCCAGCTCGACCAGGTCGGTGAGTTCGGGGTCGCCGGCGTCGGCCTTGTTGAGCGCGACCACGATGTGCTCGACGCCGACCTGACGGGCGAGCAGCACGTGCTCGGCGGTCTGCGGCATGACGCCGTCGAGGGCCGAGACGACGAGGATCGCGCCGTCGAGCTGGGCCGCGCCAGTGATCATGTTCTTCACGTAGTCGGCGTGACCCGGCATGTCGACGTGCGCGTAGTGCCGGGTGTCCGTCTCGTACTCGACGTGCGCAATGGTGATGGTGATCCCCCGCGCGGCCTCCTCCGGGGCCTTGTCGATCCGGTCGAACGGCACGAACGCGGCGGAGCCGCGGGCGCTGAGCACCTTGGTGATGGCGGCGGTCAACGTGGTCTTGCCGTGGTCGACGTGACCCATCGTGCCGATGTTGAGGTGCGGCTTGGTGCGCACGTACGCCTGCTTGGGCATGGTTGCTTCCTCGGTAAGTCGATTCATCGCCTCGCGTGCGGGACCCCTGGACCGCGCCGACCCTCCCCCTGCGGGGTCCGCCGGACTGTCCGGGAAGGGTCAGATTCGGGCGCCGCCGAACGCGTTGGCCGAGAAAGCCTGTGCCGGGGCAGCCTGCAGCGCGTCCGCGACTGCGGACGTATCTGCGCTGAGGGCGTACCGGAACATGCCGCCGATCATCGGGCACACCCCGGCCGTCGGTCGAACGATTTTCCGCCGGGGCTGCGCCTGGGCCCCGCGCGCCGGTACTACGGCCTCGGTGACCAGACCCTCCGGAACCCGCCCGACGGCGCGTCCGCGATGTTCCTGTGCCATGGGGAGTTGACCGAGGGCGAGTCGGGGCTGCCGTCCGGCATCGGCCCCGCGGACGACGACGAGGCGCGCTGCCCGGAGGACGACGCGTGGGACGTCCCGCTGCCGGAGACGGTGCGCGAGAGGGACCGCTTCATGCCCCGCTGACGCGGGCGAGGACGTAGGCGCGCCGGGTCTCCGCCTCCTGCGGGTACGGGGCCCGCTCCAGCCTGGCCTCGACCTCGAACCCGGCGCCGGTCAGTGCCCCGGCGACCGTCGCGGGGTCGTGGAAGTGGAAGTCGACGTCGACCTCGTGCCCCCACCACTGCGTCACCCGACGGGTCTCCGCCCCGGTGTGGAAGGCCGCGAGTGCCCGGCCGGACGGCCGGAGCACGCGCCGCATCTCACCGAATGCTGCCCCCAGTTCACCCGGCGCCAGGTGGATCACCGAGTACAGGGCGACGACGGCCCCGAACTCCCCGTCCGCCGCCGGGAGACGCAGCAGGTCGCCCTCGCGGAAGTCCGCCCCGGGGTGCTCGCGGCGGGCGAGCGCGACCATCCCCGGCGACAGGTCGATCCCCACCGTCCGCACCCCGCGCGCCGCGAGCCACGCCGTGACGTGGCCGGGGCCGCAGCCCAGGTCCGCCACGGGCGCGCCGTCCGCGGCCTGCTCGGCGAGGGCGGCCAGCAGGGCCCGGTCCAGGGGCTTGTGGGCCAACTCGTCGCCGATGCGCTCCCGGTACTCCTCGGCCACGGTGTCGTAGCTGCGGCGCACGCGGCTCCGCCCGTCGTTCCTGCTCACAGGTGCTTGCCCGCTTCCCGTACCGACAGCGGCGACAGCCGCTCCCCCTCCTGCGCGAGGAACGCCCGCACGGCGTCGGGGTCGGTGCGGGCGTACTCGCGCAGCGCCCAGCCGACGGCCTTGCGGATGAAGAAGTCCCGGTGGCCCGCCTGCCGCAGGCAGTAACGGAACAGCCGCCGGGGGTCGGTGTCCGCCTTGTACGTCAACTGGTGGAGCAGCGCGGTGCGGGCGAGCCAGAGGTCCTCGTCCTCGATCCACTCGTCCATCGTGCCCACCAGGGCGGGGTCGGCGGCGACGAGCCGTCCGACGACGTGCGCGGCGAGCAGGTCGACGGTGTCCCACCAGGACTCGGTCGTGACGAGGTGCCGGACCGTGGCGAGGAAGTCCGAGGAGCAGCGCCCCACGTGGCGGCGCAGGTAGTCCACGGCGAAGTAGCGGTACTCCCGTTCGGGGAGCGCCCAGCAACGCAGGGCGACGGCCGTGCAGTCGGCCTCGTCCGGGCGCGGCGTGCCCGCGAGCACGGCGCGGGAGAGGGTGCGCCGGGCGGGCGTCGCGATGCCGAGGAACGGGAACGCGTCCCGCATGTACGCGGCGGCCGAGGCAGCCCGCACCGGGTCCGCGGCGCCGCCGTACGCCGTGGTCAGGCGCGGCAGGACGAGGTCCGCGAGGGCGCTGTCCGGCACGGCCGGGGCGGGAGGGGCCATGGCCCTACGGTACGCGGCGGCACCGGAGCGACATCGTCCTCCGCTAGGCTCGCGGGATGTCCGAGGTCACCGCCCTCTCCCGTCCGCGCCCGCGAGCGGCGTCGTGGGCCCGGCTGGCGCTGCTGGTCGTCCTGCTGTCCGGGGCCGCCGCCTCGGTGCTGGTGTGGGACCCCCAGCGGCTGCTCGCGCACGGCTGGCCCGTCCAACTCACCGGTGTCGCGGCCGTGGTGCTCTTCGCCGCGGGCTACGGGCTGTGCGCCCTCGCCTTCGTGCCGCGCCCGCTGCTCAACGTCGGTGCCGGGGCGCTCTTCGGCGCCCAGGCCGGACTGCCCGCGGCCCTCGCGGGAACGGTGCTCGGCGCAGGCCTCGCCTTCGTCCTCGGCCGCCTCCTCGGGCGGGACGCGTTGCGCCCGTTGCTGCGCGGGCGGGTGCTGCTCGCCGCGGACCGCCAGCTCAGTGAGCACGGCTTCCGCACGATGCTGGCGATGCGTCTGTTCCCCGGCGTGCCCTTCGCGGCGGCCAACTACAGCGCGGCGGTCTCGCGGATGCGGCTGGCGCCCTTCCTGCTGGCCACGGCGCTGGGCAGCGTGCCCAACACGGGGGCCTACGTCGTCGCCGGGAGCCGCGCCGCGACGCCCACGTCGCCGGTCTTCCTCGTCGCGATGGGCTTCATCGCGGTCACCGGCCTCGCCGCCGTCGTGGTCGCCGCCCGCACCCGCCGCAGGCGATGACCTCGCGCTGGGAGGTTCCGCCTTCCAGCAGGGAGGGAGCCGGTCGTGGCGGCGGTCCCGGTTCCCGGCGGATGATCAGGGCGCGGACACCGGCGCACGAGGCTCGGGCGCGGGCCGGCACCGGGCCGGGCGCGTCCGCAGCCATCCGCCGTCGCCGAGGAGTCGTGCTGTGCACCGGACGTTCTTCATCACCGCCGTGGGCAGTGGCCTGGGCCGCGCCTTCGCCGAGGAGGCCCTGGCGGCGGGGCACCGGGTGATCGGTACCGTCCGAAAGGCCGAGCAGGCGGCGGCGTTCGAGGCGCTGGCGCCCGGCCGGGCCGTCGGCAGGGTCCTGGACGTCACCGACGAGGACGCCGTCGTCGCGGTGGTCGACGAGGTCGAGCGGACCGTCGGCCCGGTCGAGGTGCTGATCAGCAACGCCGGCTACGGCCTGGAGGGGACCGTCGAGGAGTCCACGATGGGCGACCTGCGGCGCCAGTTCGACGTCAACGTCTTCGGCAGTGTCGCGGTCATCAAGGCCGTCCTGCCGCACATGCGCCGGCGCCGTGGCGGCCACGTCTTCTCGGTGTCGTCCATGGCGGGCCTGACCGCCCTGCCCGGTGTCGCGTTCTACGGGGCCAGCAAGTTCGCGATGGAGGGGATCGCCGCGTCCCTGGCGCAGGAGGTCGCGGGCTTCGGCGTCCATGTCACCTCCCTGGCCCTCGGCTCGTTCCGTACCGACTGGGCCGGCCGCTCGATGGTGCGCGCCCCGCGCACCGTCGCCGACTACGACGCCCTCTTCGACCCGATCCGCGCCGCGCGCCAGGCCAAGAGCGGCAACCAGACCGGCGACCCGGTCCGTGCGGCGCGCGCCGTGCTCCGGGTCCTGGAGGCCGACGAGCCGCCGCTCCACCTCGTGCTCGGCAGCGATGCCCTGCGCCTGGTCGAGCGGGGGCAACGGCAACTGGCCGGCGACCTCGCCGCGTGGGCCGACGTGACGGCGTCCACGGACTTCCCCGCCGACGCCTGACCCGGCGGCGCCTGACCCCCGGACACCTGACCCGGCGGCGGTGATCACGCCCCGCCCGGGTCCGGCTTCGCCGGGGCCCCCAAACGGTGCCAGGCGTGGCTGCATCCGTCGGCGCAGTAGCGCCCCCGCCTGCGCTCGTCGGCGACCGCGAGCAGCGCGATCAGCAGGCGGAAGGCCTTGACCCGCTCGTCCTGGGGCAAGTTGATGATTTTCGTCAGCTGCTCGGGGAGTCGGCCCCGGGTCAGGAGCACGGCCGGTGTGTGGGTCGGCCGGATCCCGGCCCGGCGGCGCTCTCCTCGCCGTCCTCGCGGGTGGCGCGTGCCTGGAGGCAGTACCCGGCCAGGTCCCGGAGGACCTCGAACTGCTCGTCGGCGCTCGAGCCGGCGAACCATGCCACGCCCCCGGGCAGGGGGCGCAGCCCCTGGGCCAGTTCGTTGAGGATGACCTCGCGCTCGTTCACTCCGCCCCCAGAGCCCGCCCGGCTGCTGCGTTCCACCGGCATCGAACCAGATCGCGGAAAAGGTGCGCGCACCGGGCCCCCACGGCCGGTGGACCGTGCCGGTCCGGCCGGTGCACGACCGGCGAGAGTTCATCGTCGGCGACCTGGTGCGGTTGCTTGTTTCACGGCCTTCGCTCGCCACGCACCGCGGCGTCGGCGGATTTTTCTCCGCGTGGCCTTTCCCCGGGACGAGGAACGTGGCGTGGACCTTCTTTCCGCGACTCTTTCCAGGTGTTCCGGCGTGAACCCGCCGTCGAAGGCGAGGGCGACATTTCCGCACACGAAGGCCGTGCCGGAGCGGTGGCTCCCGACGCTCCCGATCACGCCCGAGGTAGGGCGAAGGCCGCCGGCCGCCGGAATTCGGGGGAGGTCGAAATGGCCGGTGAATTTCCCGAGGGTCGTGGCCGCAAAAGTACGGACCGCGGGGACCCGGGAATTCGGCCGCAGGTGGCGGCCTTTCCCGTCCGAAGGAACGATGTGCGGTGGGCTTCCCTATACTTTGGTATAGAAGTCCGCCGAGGACGCCCGATATGTTTTGATGCGGGCCGGGACGGCGCTTACGGTTGCGTGCGTGATCGATGTGAGACGGGCCCTGCACGGGCATCCGCGGCTCATGGACGCGGGCGTGGTGGTCGCGGCCGCCGGGCTGACGGTGCTCGTCATGCGGGTGCAGCAGTCGGGGCAGCACGTGTACCCGCAGCTGTCCAGCGGCGCCTCATTCACCTCCCTGCTGCCGGGCGCACGCCCGTTCCAGACGATCGCCCTGCCGGCCTGCGTGGCCCTGTTCTGGCGCCGGCGTCACCCGGTCGCGCTGGCCCTGGCCCTCGTGGCGCTGACGGTGGTCTGCCCGGTGGTCGTCCCGCTGCTGGTGGCGCTGTTCACCGTGGCCGCCACCCGTCCCCCGCGGACCACGCTCCTGGTCACCGCGGTGGCGCTGCTGCCCGTGCTCGCGCAGTCCGTGCTCGCCTCGTACTCCGGGCCGCTGACCGCCGCCGCGGCGGTGTCCGCGGTGGCGTGCGTGGGCGGCGCCGTCGGCTGGGGCCTGTACGTGGCCGGGGTGCGGGAGCGGGCCGCGCGGGCGGAGCGGGAGGCGGACCTGCGGGCCGAGCAGGCCCGGCAGCACGCCCGGGAGGAGATCGCCCGGGAGATGCACGACGTGCTGGCACACCGGCTGACGCTGCTCAGCGTGCACGCGGGGGCGCTGGAGTTCCACCCCACCGCGTCGCCGGCCCAGGTCGCCGAGGCGGCCGGGGTGATCCGGCAGAGCGCGGGCCAGGCGCTGGAGGACCTGCAGGACGTGCTGCGCGTCCTGCGCACCCCCACGGTCAGCGCGCACGCCGAGCCGCCGCAGCCCGCGGTGGCCGACCTGGAGCTGCTGGTCGAGGAGTCACGCGCGGCCGGCGCCACCGTCGAGCTGCACCAGGACACGGAGGACCTGACGACCATGGACCCGGCCACGAGCCGAGCCGCGTACCGCATCCTGCAGGAAGCGCTCACCAACCACCGCAAGCACGCCCCGGACGGCCCGCTGCGGCTGTCGCTGACCGGCGGGGCCCGGCAGGGGCTGACCATCACGGCCCGCAACCCGGTACGGCCGGACCGCGCCGCGCACCCCGCGGGCGCCGGTCAGGGCCTCGTCGGGATGGAGGAGAGGGCGGCCCTGGCGGGCGGCACCGTGCGGCGCACCCTCACCGCCACCGGTTTCGCGCTCGAGGTCCGGCTGCCGTGGACGAGGTGACCCGCGTCCTGATCGTGGACGACGACCCGTTGGTGCGCTCGGGCCTGCGCATGATGCTGTCCGGCGCGCAGGACATCGAGGTGGTCGCCGAGGCCGCCGACGGCACGGAGGTCCTGCCGCTGGTCGACGCCCACCGGCCCGACCTCGTCCTGATGGACATCCGGATGCCGCGGATGGACGGTCTGAGCGCCACCGCCGAACTGCGGCGCAGGCCCCGGCCGCCCGAGGTGCTGATCCTGACGACGTTCACGACGGACGGCTACGTCCTGGAGGCGTTGCGGGCGGGCGCGGCGGGCTACGTCCTCAAGCACACGCCGCCCGCCCAGATCGTCGCCGCGGTGCGGAACGTCGTGGCGGGCGAGCCGGTCCTCTCCCCGGCCGCCGTCAAACAGCTCATCGGGGCCGTCACGGCCCCCGGCGACGAGGCCGGCGGCGCGGGCACCGCCGACCGGGGCGAGGCGGAACGGCTGCTCGGCCTCCTGGGGCAGCGGGAGCGGGAGGTCGCGCTCGCGGTGGCGCAGGGCAGGACCAACGCCGAGATCTCGGCGGCGCTGTACATGAGCGTCGCCACCGTGAAGGCGCACGTGTCCCACATCCTCACCAAGCTCGGCCTGAACAACCGCGTCCAGATCGCCCTGGTGGTGTACCGGGCCGGCCTGGCCTGACGACGGGTCAGTCGCCCCGGCGCAGGCCGGCGACGAGGAGCCCGGCCAGGCGGCGCGCGTCGTAGCGCGGATCGGCCTCCGCGCCGATGCAGAGATTCCCGACGCCCCGCATGAGCGCGTACGCCTCCACGTCGGAGCGGATCTCGCCCGAGGCGGCGGCCGCGTCGAGCAGTCCGGAGCACACGGGCAGGAGGCGGTCGAGGAAGTAGGCGTGCAGCGCCTCGAAGCCGGCGTTGTCGGACCGCAGCACGGCGGCGAGCCCGTGCTTGGTCACCAGGAAGTCGACGAAGAGGTCGATCCACCGGGCCAGCGCGGTGTACGGGCTCGCGCCGCCCGCCAGCAGCGCGGGCGCGGCCTCGGCGCAGGCGTCGACCTGGTGCCGGTAGACGGCGACGATCAGGTCCGCGCGGGTCGGGAAGTGGCGGTAGATGGTGCCCGTCCCGACACCGGCCCGGGCGGCGATGTCGCGTACGGGGGCCTCCACGCCCGACGCGACGAAGGCCGCGGCGGCCGCCTCGAGCAGGCTCTCCTGATTGCGCCGGGCGTCCGCCCGCGGGGACCTCTCGACCACCGTGCCGCTCCTCCCACGAACCGTGCTTGCCAAAACGGAACCACGTTCCGTATCTTTAATGGAACGAGGTTCCGTTTCCTCATGATGCCAGGGCGCTCGCCCCGGGACCAATCCGTGCGCGCTTGCGCCGCGCGACGCCACCCACCCGCAAGGGAGAACACGCTCATGCAGTACCGCACCTTGGGCCGCACCGGTGTGCAGGTCAGTTCCCTCGCGCTCGGCGCGATGAACTTCGGCAGCATCGGGCGCACCACACAGGACGAGGCCACCGCCCTCGTCGACGCCGCCGTCGAGGCGGGGATCAACGTCATCGACACCGCCGACATGTACGGCGCAGGCGAGTCGGAGGAGATGGTCGGCAAGGCACTCGCCGGCCGCCGGGACGACATCGTGCTGGCCACGAAGGCGGCCATGCCGATGGGCGAGGAGCGCAACCACCGCGGCGGTTCCCGCCGCTGGCTCGTCAGAGCGCTGGAGGACAGCCTGCGCCGGCTCGGCGTCGACCACGTCGACCTCTACCAGATCCACCGGTGGGACCCGGCCACCGCCGACGAGGAGACCCTGTCGGCCCTGACCGACCTGCAACGCGCGGGCAAGATCCGCTACTTCGGCTCCTCGACCTTCCCCGCGTACCGCATCGTGCAGGCCCAGTGGGCCGCCCGCGAACACCACCTGGGCCGCTACGTCACCGAACAGCCCGGCTACTCCGTCCTCCAGCGCGGTGCGGAGACCCATGTGCTGCCGGTGGCCGAGGAGTACGGCCTCGGCGTGCTGGCGTGGAGCCCGCTGGCCTCGGGCTGGCTGTCCGGGGCGATCCGCGAGGGCCGCGCGGTCACCACCAGCCGCTCGTCCTTCATGCCGGAGCGCTTCGACACCGCGCTCCCGGCCAACCGGGCCCGGCTCGACGCCGTGGAGCGGCTCGCCGCGCTCGCCGACGGCGCCGGCCTGACCATGGTCCAGCTCGCCCTCGGCTTCGTGACGGCGCACCCCGCCGTCACCGCCGCGATCATCGGCCCCCGCACCCCGGACCACCTGCGGGCCCACCTCGCCGCCGCGGACACCGTGCTCGGCGACGACCTGCTCGACGCGATCGACGAGATCGTCGCCCCCGGCCTCGACCTCGCCCCGCACGAGAAGTTCGACACCCCGCCGGCCCTGCTCGACCCGTCCCTGCGCCGCCGCCGCGCCTGACGCCCGACCAGGGGGCCGGTCCCCGCGCCGGCGACGGCACCGGGGGTGGTCGGTGCGGCCGGCGGCGTCACCACCGCCGGCCCGGGCCGGCCGATCCGGGCCCGACGGACCGCTCCCGGCTAGCCCTGGACGACGCCCGGCCAGTCGGCGTAGCGGATGCGGGAGATCTCCAGGACCTCGCCGGTCGTGCCCCACTCGTCCTTGCCGAGGCGGGCCAGCGGGCGGAGCTTGCGGACGTCGGGGTGGCCCTCGGCCATCGCGGCCTCGGAGACCGCGGCGTGCACGACACGGCCGAAGACCACGGTGGAGTCGCCGAGGGTGACCGTGCTGTGCAGTTCGCACTCCAGGGCGACGGGCGAGGCGGCCACACGCGGCGGCTTGACGGCACGGCTGGGCTCGCGGGCGATGCCGACCGCGTCGAACTCGCTGACGCCGCGCGGGAAGTCGGTGGCGGTGGCGTTGATCTGCTCGAAGAGGTGCTCGGGCGCGAGGTTGACCACGAACTGCCGGGTCTCCTCGATGTTGCGCAGCGAGTCCTTCCGTCCCACGGAGGTGAACTGCACCACCGGCGGGCTGACGCACGCGACGGTGAAGAAGGAGTGCGGTGCGAGGTTGGCCGTCCCCGCCTCGCTGAGCGTCGAGACCCAGGCGATGGGGCGCGGGACGACCACCGAGGTCAGGAGCTTGTAGAACGGGGTCCGGCCCATGGCCTCGGGATCGAAATCGATACGCATGGCCGACAGTATCCCCCTCGGCGGGTACGGATCCTCACCGACCTGTCCGCCCGGCCGGAGGTTCCGGCCACCGTGCGTGTGCGACCTCCGTTGAATGCGGCCGCCGCACGGGGCCGGAAGGCCGTGCGGGGCGGGCGTGCACCCACCCCGCACGACCCGGCCGGACTCGGCGCGCCCCCCTCGCCGACCCACCGTGAGCGGTGCCTACGGCATCGTCGCGCCCTGGATGGAGGCGGAGTCGAACTGGTTGATCGCCGACTGGGTGACGTCGTGGGACGTGGAGAAGATGCCCGCGTCCTGCGTCGCCGCGGCCGAGGCCAGCGTCACGGGCTGACCGATCGGGACGTAGTTGGCGCCGTCGTAGGAGTACGAGGCGCTGAACGAGGTGCCCGAGCGGGTGAGCTTCACCCAGATGGGACGGTAGATGTCCACCCCGGCACGGCGTCGGTGTCCAGGTACCCGTCACCGTTGGCGTCCCACTCGAACACCACGCCGTTACGGGCGGTGACGGCGACCACAGCGTACCCGGCGGAACTGCCCGCCTTGGTCATGTCGTTGCGGACCATGACCCCGGACTTGGCCCAGGCGTTGGCGTCGTTGACCGACACGACCCGGGTGGACACGCTCGAGTCGGCCTTGAAGCCGGACCGGTAGATCGAGCCGAACTGGTCGTCGTGCTGACCGCCGGCGCCCCACACGTCGGCGCCGGCCGCCGCGATCCCGAACGCCTTGCCGTTCTGGCCGAAGTACGAGCCGACGGCCGAACCTCCCGCGGTGCGGAAGGCGGGGGCGACCGGTCCGCCGGCCGGGCACCCGCTGAAGCCGAACTGGTTCGCGTTGAGCGACGTGCGGTACTGCGGCGCGACACCGGCCTGGCAGATCACGTCCCGTGCGCCCGCGGGCCAGCCGGCGCCGTTGACCTTCACGTTGTTGATCAGCTGGTTGTTGTGCGCCGCGGCGTTCGGCGTCGAGGCTCCACCGGAGTTGTACCAGTTGTTCTGGATGACGTTGTCACTGGTGTTGTTGCGGAGGCTGTACGCGTTGGTGAAGAGGAAGGAACCGCCCTGGACCACGTTGTTCTCGTACGTGGTCGAGCGCGTGCCCTCGTCGAGGTAGAGGCCGACTCCCGAGATGTTGAACAGGTAGTTCTTGGTGACCACGGTTCCCGGGCTCGCGGAGAGGTTGTAGACCGACCCTCCGTCGGCGAAGCGGGCCTTGGTGTTGTGCACGAGGTTGCCCTCGACGCGGTTGTCCTTGAGCGTCGTCGGCGTCGTGTACTGCGTGTTCCACTTGTAGTAGCCGCGGTCGACGTAGTCGTTCGAGCCCCCGGCGTCGTTGATGCCCCAGCCGTAGCCGGTGTCGATGCCGTCGTAGGGGACGTTGGAGACCTCGTTGTGCAGGATGCGGGCGCCGGTGACGTAGGTACTGAGGATGCCGCTGTTGTCCTTGTAGTCCACCGCCACACGGTTGATCGTGTTGTCGGAGATCAGGACGTTCCGGTTGGTCATCCTCGGATCACTGGGGTGGTGTGCGTCAGGCAGCACGCCGCCGACCGCGACGCCGTGCCCGCTGTTCTCCGTGAACCGGTTGCCGACCACCTCGACGTCGGCAGCGCCCAGCCCGACTCCGGTGGCCATGGCGTTGGCATCGTTCCCGATCCCCAGCGCCGACTGGCCGAGGTTGGTGAACGTGTTGCCGGTGAACGAGATGCGGGCGGCGGCGGAGACCTGGACGGCGGCGGGCTCCTGGTACCAGCTGGTGCGGGCTCGTTCGAACATCTCACAACCGCGCGAGCAGTTGGTGAAGGCGTCGGCGGGGCGGTAGTCGTAGGTGCCCTTGATGAACAGGCCGTTCTGCTGGTCCGCGTACCCGTCGGTCGAGGGGCCGAGCCAGGAGGTCCCGGAGAACTGGATGCCCTCGAAGGACAGACCGGTCACGGGCTCGTCGTACGTCCCGCCGATGCTGACCAGCGTCTGCAGGCGGGGCAGCTCGATGTCGAGCTGGTTGGGGTCGACCCCGTCCGCCGGCTTGTAGTAGAGCTTCCCGGCGTCCGGCGATATGTACCACTGGCCGACCTGGGTGAGGAAGCTCAGTGAGTTGTCGAGGTACCAGCTCGGACCGGCCAGGAACGAGTTCTGGACGGTGTCCCAGCCCCAGGTGTTGTTGTCCCAGGCCGGCTGCGCCATCGTGATCCCGGTGGCGCTGATGCTCTGCACCGGGGAGTAGCGGTTGGTGAAGTCACCGAGGGACTCGAACTCGATGCGCCCCTGGTCGGGGAGCGTGGCGAGGTAGCTCAGGGCCGGGTTCTTGAAGGTCAGACCCGTCGCGGTGGGAGTGACGTCCGCGTTGGCCAGGCGGATGGCGGCGCGGGGGGCGATCACGCCGTTCACGTAGAGCTGGCGGGTGTCGAGGCCGCTGGGGGTATCCGCCTCCCAGATGCCGGACCCCGCAGCGGACTTGGACCAGCCGGAGACCTCCGAGGCGCCGGTGACGACGGGATGTGCGCCGGGTTCGGCGGCCCAGTGGACGGTGTGGTCGCCGCCGTCGTCGTCGGGTCCGAACCGCAGCGGCTCGGACAGGCGGTAGGTGCCGTCGGCGAGGTGGACGACTACGTCACCGTGCTTGGCGGCCGGGCGGACGACATGCTGCGCCCGCTCCAGCGAGCACGGCTGCGACTGGCTGCAGTGCCCGGCGTCCTTGCCGTCCGGTGCGGCGAAGTACTCCGCCCGGGGCGCGGCCTGAGCCTGAAGAGGAATGAGCGCCGATGCGATGACGGCGCAGGCGCCGAGCGCCGCGAGGGTGCCCGTCCGGCGTCTCCATCGTCTGCTCACCGAGCGTGTCGAGTCTGACGTCGATGTCATGTTCGATCGCTTCCTGTGATAGGGGCGTTGATGCCCGCCACAGAGTTAGCATACGTATTATGTTTGCGACAAGATACATATGACGTTCTAACTCAAGCCCTGGAGAACCGACTTGCCCGGACCGGGTCGGGGACGAGCCCGGTGACGTGCAGCTCCTCCCACAGCGCGTCCGGGATCACCGCCCGGTACCGCGCGACGTTGCTGCGCACGTGCTCCTCGGTGCGCATCCCCGTCACCACCGAGACGACCGCGGGATGGCGCAGCGGGTACTGGACGGCGGCCGCGGGCAGCTCCACGCCGTACCGCTCGCAGACCGCCGCGATGCGGACGGCACGTTCGACGACGGCCCGCGGCGCAGCCCCGTAGTCATACGGCGCCGAACCGTCGACGGCCGCGCTGCTCAGCAGCCCGGAGTTGTAGACCGCCGCCGCGACGACGCCGACACCGCGGGCGGCGGCGACGGGCAGCAGATCGTCCAGCGCCGACTGGTCGAGCAGGGTGAAGCGCCCGGCGACCATCACCACGTCGACGTCGGTCCGCCTGACGAACTCGGCCGGCATCGCGGCCTGGTTCATGCCGACGCCGATGGCACCGACGACGCCCTGCTCCCGGAGCTCGGCCAGAGCGGCGATCCCGCTCGACGACGCCGGCCCCCAGTGCTTGTCCGGGTCGTGCAGGTATGCGATGTCGAGCCGGTCCGTCCCGAGCCGTGCCAGTGACTCCTCGACGGACCGGAGGATCCCGTCGCGGCTGAAGTCCCAGACCCGTCTCTTCGCCGCCGGCACGACAAACCCGTCGTCGTCGGGCCGGTGAGCCGTTTCCGGGCTGTCCACGAGCAGGCGCCCGGCCTTCGAGGAGATGACCGCACCTCGCACGGTCACCGCACGCAGGGCGTTCCCCAGGCGGCGTTCGGAGAGCCCGAGGCCGTAATGCGGCGCGGTGTCGAAGTAGCCGATCCCCTCCTCGGCCGCGGTGCCGACGGCGCGATGCGACGCGTCGTCGGTCGTCTCGGTGAACAGGTTGCCGAACTGGGCCGCGCCCAGGCCCAATTCCGTGAGCCGGTGCCCGGTGCGCAAGGCCCGGGTCGGGAGCGTCTGCTGCGTGGATGCGGGGTCGCGCGGCGGCGGTTCGCTGGTCATGCGGGCGACTATAGCGGTGACAGCATACGTATGATGTTTCCTGCTAGGGTGCGCAGGGCTGCGGGCCGGGACGGCCCGCGACGGAGCGAGGAGGGCCGAGCGGCATGTTGGCGGCACGTTACACAGGCGCGCGCACGATCACGGTCGAGGAGCTGGAACCGGCTGAGCCGCGTGCGGGGGAGGTCCAGGTCGCTGTGGCCTACGTCGGGATCTGCGGCACGGACCTCCATGTGTTCCACGGGGACATGGACGGCCGGGTCGACAGGCCGGCGACCATCGGGCACGAGATGTCGGGCACGATCGCGGCCCTCGGCGCGGGCGTGGAGGGCTGGTCGGCGGGTGACGCGGTGACCGTCATGCCGCTTGCCTGGGACGGCACATGCCCGGCCTGCCGGGCGGGGAACGAACACATCTGCCAGAACCTGGACTTCATGGGCATCGACAGCCCCGGAGCCCTTCAGGAGTACTGGACCGTACCGGCGTCGGCACTCGTGCGGCTGCCCGCGGCGCTGCCTCTGCGGGACGCCGCGCTGGTGGAGCCCGTCGCGGTCGCGGTCCACGACGTACGGCGTTCCGGACTGGCCGCGGGCGACAAGGCGGTCGTCATCGGTGCGGGTCCGATCGGTGTTCTGATCGCGCTCGTCGCCGCCTCGTCCGGTGCCGAGGTCGTGATCGCCGAGATCGACCCGACCCGGCGGGCCGCCGCGCAGGAGATGGGACTCACGACGCTGGACCCCTCGACGGTCGACCAGGTCGCCTGGGTGGAGAAGTGGACGGACGGCGCCGGAGCGGACGTCGTGTTCGAGGTCTCCGGTTCGGCCGCCGCCGTTCTCGGCGCCACGAGCCTGGCGAAGGTCCGCGGCACGCTCGTGGTGGTGGCCATCCACCCGCAGCCGCGCCCCGTCGACCTGCACCGCGTGTTCTGGCGGGAGTTGAGGCTGCTCGGGGCACGGGTCTACCAGCGCCAGGACTTCGAGCGCGCCGTGGAGCTCGTCGCCGGGGGCGCCGTCCCGGCCGGGAAGCTCATCACGGGCGTCGTGCCCCTGGGTGAGGTCGCCTCGGCCTTCGACACCCTCGAAACCGGGCAGGCGATGAAGCTGCTCGTCGAGGTGAGCGCGTCATGAACCCGTTCGACCTGACCGGACGTCTGGCGGTCGTGACGGGGGCCAAGCGGGGCATCGGGTTCGCCGTCGCCGAGGCCCTGGCCGCGGCCGGTGCCGACATCGTCGCCGTCTCCGCCACCCTCGATCCGGCGTCGTCGGCGATCGGCGACCGCGTACGCGCGCTCGGCCGGGAGTTCTCGGGACACCGCGTCGACTTCGCGGACCGGCGGCAGGTGACCCGGTTCGCCGACGAACTGGCCGCGGGCGAGCACCCGGTGGACATCCTGGTCAACAACGCGGGGACCATCCGCCGCGCTCCCGCCGCCGACCACTGCCTGGAATGGTTCGACGAGGTGCTCGAAGTCGATCTCACGAGCACGTTCGTGCTCAGCCAGGTCCTCGGGCGGCGGATGCTGGACGCGCGGTACGGGCGCATCGTCTTCACCGCCTCCCTGCTCTCCTTCCAGGGCGGGATCAACGTGCCGGGTTACGCGGCCGCCAAGTCCGGTGCGGCGGGTCTGATCCGGGCGCTCTCGAACGAGTGGGCCGGACGCGGTGTCACCGTCAACGGCATCGCCCCCGGCTACATCGCGACCGACAACACCCGGGCGCTCCAGGACGACCCCGACCGGTCCCGCGCGATCCTGGAGCGGATCCCGGCGGGACGGTGGGGCACGGCGGAGGACATCGCCGGCGCCGCCGTGTTCCTGGCGTCGGACGCCGCGCGCTACGTCTCCGGGACGATCCTGCCGGTCGACGGTGGCTGGCTCGGCCGATAGGGCCGGACGGGTACCTGCCGCCCTTCGGGGAGGCGGCAGGGCCGTTCCGCCGCCGGCGTCGGCGGCCTGCTCGGCATGAGGCGCCGGGTGGGACGTGCCGGGACCGTCGCCCTCCGTCCGCGGGGCGTTGACGGCGCCGGAGGCAACGGTGTCGGCACGAAGGTCGTCGATCGCGACGCGCCGACCGGCCCCGCGACGCGTCATGGGTGCCGGTCGGCGTGAGGAGCCGGCCCGGTAGGTACCGCCCGCGGAGCGTCCGGTCATTCCGCCCGCGCTCTCGGACCGGCTCCCGCTCGGTCAAGGACCGTTGACGCGCCGCGAGATGGCGGTCGTGGTCGGCATGGACGCGGTGCAGGCCGTAGTCGAGGAGCGGGCGGATCCCGCATCGTCCGCGTGGCAGTACGCCTCTGACCCAGCCCGGGCGGCGTACACAACCACCGCTCGATCCAGCCGAGTTGAACTGAGTCCACGGGAGCGCGTACGACGCGGCGGCACCAGTTCCTCCAGGGCCTCGTTCCAGCCTCGCGACCCCCAACCACCAAGCCCCCGAGGGCAACTGCTCAAGATGATGCTGCTCCAGCCCGTGACAAACATCATACGTATGTTCTACAGTCCTCGCGCGGAGTCGTCAGAGAAGTCGACAAGACAAGGACATCCCATGGCCGGAATCCATACTGTGGTGCGTTCGCGCCGTAAGGCGCCGACCGTCGCCGTGATATGCGCCGCAACGGCGTTGCTGGCCCTCGCTGGTTGCGGCGGCCAGGGCAGCTCGGCGAACGGGGAGTACGGCTTCCCCGAAGCCAAGCAGGAGGCCTCCTCGACGATCACCGTCTGGGTGGACGCCGACCGGCAGGCCGCCACGAAGGCGTTCCAGGCGAAGAACCCGGACACCAAGATCAAGGTCGTCACCTACGACGGCTCGGCCAACGGGTCCAACTCCTTCCGGACGAAGATGCAGCTCTTCGACCGCGCCGGCAGCGGCTGGCCCGATGTCGTCTTCTCCAGCCAGAACAACGACGCGTCGTGGGCCAGCCAGAAGAACGGCGGCAAGCAGGCGTTCGCCGCGGTGCTCGACAAGGGCCTGGTCCCGAAGGACACGCTCGGCAACTTCACCCCGGGCTCGCTCAACCCGTGCACGGTCGAGGGCCGCGTGTACTGCCTGCGCAACGACCTCGCGCAGGCGGTGCTCTGGTACGACAAGTCCCAGCTGGACAAGTTCGGCTACGCCCTCCCGACCACCTGGGAGGAGTACCAGGCGCTCGGCGAGAAGGTCGCCAAGGAGCACCCCGGCTACATCGTCGGGACGGCCGGGGACGCCTGGACGCCCGAGGTGTTCATGTGGGGGAGCAAGTGCCAGGCCAATAACGTGACAGGCCCCAAGTCCGTCACCGTCAAGACGGACTCGGCCGAGTGCAAGCGGGCGGCCTCGATGCTCGACACCCTCCGCGGCAACGGAACGGTGCCGGTGGTCAGCGTGTTCACTCCCGAGTTCCTGAAGAAGTACACGGGCAAGGTCCTGATGATGCCGGGTCCGGCCTGGTACGCCGGCGCGATCTTCAACAACCCGCAGTCGCTCAATGTGAAGGCCGGGCAGCTCGGCGTCGCCGCGCCGCTGCCGTGGAAGGGCGAGAGCGAGGCCGCGACCGGCAACGTGGGCGGCGGCACCTGGTTCGTCTCCAGCCACTCCAAGAACCTGAAGGCCGCCGAGAAGTTCGTCCAGTTCGTCACCACGGACGACGCGTACCAGGTCGATGTCGCACCGGGGTACCCGGCGTACGCGCCCGCCGCGCAGAAGTGGGTCGCCAAGCAGGAGGCGAGCAAGTACTACGCCACCCCGCTGGAGCCGGTGGTGACCGCGGCGTCGCAGGTCTGGGACGGCTGGGGCTACCCCACCTTCAGCCAGGAGGCGATCTGGGCGAAGACGATCACCCCGGGGGTCACGGGCGGCACGTCGATCGTGGACCTGCTTCCGGACTGGCAGACGGCGATCGCGAACCAGGCCAAGGTCAACGGATACACGGTGAAGTGACATGACCCTCGCTCCCCCGAGTGACCGGCCGGCCGTCGACGCCCCAGGGCGCCGGCGGTCGGGCCGGAGCGGCGGCCGGCCGCCCGGCCGCGCCTTCGCCCGCAGTCCCATCGGCTACCTCTTCGTCTCGCCCTACGCGCTGTTCGCCGTCGCCTTCGGGATCGTCCCCTCGCTCTACGCGGTGGTCCTGGCCTTCACGAACGCCGACGGCGGATTCGCGGGCTTCGACAACTTCACCAAGGTCGTGGGCGACTTCCGGTTCTGGCCGGCCGTGTCCCACGTGACCGTCTACCTCGTCATCTGGCTCCTCGCGCTGGTCGTCCTCGTCGTCGGCCTGGCGCTGGTGGTCCACGCCGTGAGTGTGCGGTGGGTGAGCACGACCCTGCGCTTCGTCTACTACCTGCCGGGCGCGCTCGCGGGCGCCTCCAGCGTGCTGCTGTGGCTCTTCGTCCTCGATCCGACCGCGAGCCCGGTCAGCGGTCTGCTCTCGGCGATGGGGTTCGACAGCTTCGTGCAGGTGATCCAGCCCGGTCACCTCCCGGCGATCTTCGCGATCATCGCGTTCTGGACCGGAGCGGGCGGATGGATCCTCATCATGTACGGAGCGCTCAACAACATCAGCACCGACGTGATCGAGGCCGCCCGCATCGACGGTGCGAACGCCGTGCAGATCGCGCTGCGGATCCAGCTGCCGATGCTGCGCAAGTGGGTCGCGTACATGGGCGTCATGTCGCTCGCGGCCGGCACCCAGCTGTTCGTCGAGCCACAGCTGCTCAGCCAGGCCAGCAACGCGGTGGTGCCCAACGACTACTCGCTCAACCAGCTGGCCTACCAGTACGCCTTCCAGCAGAACGACTTCAACGGCGCGGCCGCGATCTCGCTGATCCTGCTGGTCGTCGCACTCCTGCTGTCCTGGGTGTTCGTGACCCGCGGCGGCCTCTTCGAGAAGGAATGACCATGGCAGCACTCTCCGCCGATCGCCGCCGGCCGAGCCTCAGCGGGTGGAGCGGTCGGTCCATCATCGGCGTCCTGCTCGCCGTCTTCGTCCTGTTCTTCGCGGTTCCGATCATCTGGCTGCTCCTCGCGGTCACGAAGTCCTCGAAGACGCTCGTCGTCGGCAACCCGTTCTCCATCGGGTCGTGGTCGGACCTCGCCACCAACTGGCACCAGTTGTTCGGCTTCCAGGACGGGGCGGTGACGACCTGGATCGGCAACTCCGCGCTGTACGCGGTCGGCGCTCTGGTGATCACGCTCCTCGTGAGCATCCCCGCCGGCTACGCGCTCGCGCTCACGGAGTTCAGGCTTCGGCAGGCGCTGCTCGTGCTGACACTCGTCGTCATGCTGATCCCCAACACCGCGCTGGTGCTGCCCATCTTCCTCGAGCTGAACAGCATCGGCCTGATCGGGAGCCCGCTGTCGGTGATCCTGCCCATGTCGTTCTTCCCGTTCGGCGTCTACCTCACCTACATCTACTTCTCGACCAGCATCCCCCGTGACATCCTCGCGGCCGCGCGCATCGACGGCTGCAACGGGTTCCAGGTCTTCACCCGGGTCGCCCTTCCGCTGGCCGCCCCGATCGTCGCCCTGGTGGCGTTCTTCAGCTTCGTGCAGAACTGGAACAACTTCTTCCTCCCGTTCGTCATGCTGCCCTCGAGCGACGGCTACCCCGTCCAGGTCGGGCTCACCTCGCTGCTGGCTTCGACCCCGGCCTTCAACCCCAGTTCCGCGGGATCCGACTCCGTCCAACTGCCCACCCTGGCGCTGGGAACGATCGTGTCGATCCTGCCCGTCCTGGTCGTCTTCCTGTTCTCCCAGCGATTCCTGGTCGCGGGCATGACAGCAGGAGGAACCAAGGAATGACCGCTCGCACACGCAAGGAGAACCACCGCCGATGAAGATCACCGGGTACCGCAGTCTGAGCACCGTTCACGACTGGGGCAGGATCACCGGGGACGTCAACGGTGTCCAGCCCGGCCACGCCACACCAGTCCCGGTCCTCGTCATCGAGACAGACGCCGGGATCGAGGGAGTCGGCCTCGGGTCCCACGCCGACATCGCCCGGGTCTTCCCCGCGATCGAGGGGGACGACCCGCGGTCGGTCACGGCGCTCTACGACCGGATGCTCGACTGGGTGTTCAAGGCCGGCCACTCGGGATCCACCTTCGGCACCATCGGGGCCGTCGACATGGCCCTCTGGGACATCAAGGCGAAGGCCGCCGACGAGCCGCTCTGGCGGACCCTCGGCGCCCGCGAGCGCTTCGTCCCCGGGTATGCGTCCGGCCTCGAGTACGGCCTGACCGACGACGAACTCGCCAGCCTCTACGGCCGGTTCGCGGAGCGCGGGTTCAAGGCCGGCAAGCTCAAGGGCGGCCGCGACCTCGACCGCGACCTGCCCCGGCTGGAGATCATGCGCGACGTCCTCAGCCGCAACGCCCGCCGGCCGGCTCTGATGTTCGACGCCAACGAGGCATGGAACCACGCCCAGGCGGCCCGGTACGTCGCGGCCATCGAGGAGCGGATGGACCTCACCTGGGTGGAGGAGCCGCTGCGCCGGTGGGACGCGGCCGGCATGGCCTCGCTGCGCGGGAAGGTACGGGCGGCGATCGCGAGCGGCGAGAACCTGACGGGGCTGGAGCAGTACCGCCCCCTGCTCGACGCCAACGCGGTCGACATCGTGCAGGTCGGCAACGTGTGGGGGATCACCCACTTCCTGCGCGTCGCGACGCTCGCGCACGCCCACGACCTGCCGGTGAGTCCCGTCGCGTACAACGCGAACCCGGTGGCGCACGCGGCCGCCGCCGTGCCGAACCTTCTGACCTTCGAGGTCCAGGACCTCGTCTTCCCCGTAGGTCTGGACGTCGACCAGCAGTTCGACGACGGAGGCATCGTCCTGGGCGACCGGCCGGGCATCGGGATCGTCGTCGACGAGTCGAAGATGTCCCCGGCCGACGGCCCGGCGCCCCTGCCGGCGCTGACCGGACCGCACATCCGGCCCGAGCGGGCCGCCCTGCGGCTGGTGGCCGAGCCGGACGTGATGGAGAACCCGTCGTACCGCGGAGGCCGACTCTCATGACCCGTTCCCCCGAGCGCAGGGCCTTCGTCGTGGGCGTGCGGCCCGAGAAGCGCGATGAGTACCTGGCGCTGCACCGTGCCGTCTGGCCGGGCGTCGAGCGAAAGCTCACCGAGTGCAACATACGCAACTACAGCATCTTCGTCTTCGGCGACATCCTCTTCGCCTACTACGAGTACGTCGGCGAGGACCACGAGGCGGACATGCGGCGGATCGCCGACGACCCGGTGTCGCAGGAATGGTGGACCCACACCGACCCGTGCCAGGTGAGGATCGCCGAGGAACGTGATCCCGGGGCGCTGTGGCAGCCGGTGGAGGAAGTGTGGCACCTCGCATGAACGCCGGCATCGACGCCCATGTGCACCTGTGGGACCGGGCCCTGGACCCGCAGGACTGGATCGACGCGGAGACCATGGCACCGGTCGCCCGCGACTTCGGGGCCGTTGATCTGAGCGGGATGCTCGCCTCGACCGGACTCGACGCTGCCGTGGTCGTGCAGTCGAGCAACAGCCTCGACGAGAGCATCCGGCTCGCCGCGCTGGACTCGCCGGCCGTCGCCGGCCTCGTCGCGTGGGTCGACCTCACGGCGGAGGTGGGACCCCAGCTCGACCGGATCCGCGAGAACGCCGCTGTCCCCGTCGTCGGGGTGCGGCATCTGGCCCACATCGACCCGGACCCGGAGTGGTTGACGCGTGAGGACGTCGGCGCGGGCCTCGGCGCGCTGGAGCGGGAGGGTCTCTGCTTCGACCTCGTCGTGCGTGAGTGGCAGCTCCCCCAGGCGACCCGCCTGGCCGCGCGCCACGACGGACTCCGCTTCGTGCTCGACCACTTGGGCGGTCCGCCCGGGCCCGGGCAGGACAGGACCACGTGGGCGGCGCGGCTGCGGCAGCTCGCACGGCAACCGAACGTCGTCGCAAAGGTCTCGGGACTGACGTCGGGCCTCGCCTGCGGATCATGGCGTGCAGACGATCTCGCCGCCCCGGTGATGATCGCTTTGGGTTCCTTCGGCCCTGAGCGTCTGCTCTACGGCTCCGACTGGCCGCTGGCCGAGCTCGGCGGGGGCGTGGCGCCCTGGAAGTGCGCTCTGGAAACCCTGCTCCCCGGGCTCTCCGCCTCGGAACGCGCCGGTGTGTTCGGCGGCAACGCGGCCGACGTCTACTCGCTGGCCTGATCGCGCGCCCGGCCGCGCGCCCGCGGCGCGTGGTCGGGCAGCCGCCGGCGCTCCCACGCGATGTGGATGTGGTCGTGCATCGCCTTCTGGGCCGCGGCGACGTCCTGCCGCGAGATGGCGTCGACGATCGCCGCGTGTTCCTTCAGCGTCAGGGCGAACGCGTCGGGCGGGTCGATGCCCTGGTAGCGGCTGGACTCCACGGCGCGTTTGTACAGGTGCTTGGCGATGTTCTCCGCGAGCCGGTTGCCGGAGAGGTCCATGACCGCGTAATGGAACATCACATCGGCCTGCCGGAAGGAGTCCGTCTCGGTCTGGCTCTCACGCATCGTGTTCAACGCGTTCTCCAGCCTCCGCAGACCGTCCGCGCTGCGGGAACCGGCGACCGCGCCCGCCATGGCCGACTCCAGGCTCGCCCGCACGATCGTCAGCTCGTCGAGGACACCGAGCGTCTCGTCGTTGTCGATCAGCGCGGAGAGCACCACCGGGTCGAGCATGTTCCAGTAGCCCGGCGCCCGCACCTGGGTGCCGCGACCCTGGGCGACGATCACCAGGCCCTTCTCCTCGAGCCGCTTCACCGATTCCCGCAGCACCGTGCGGCTCACGCCGAAGTGCTCGCTCAGCGGACCCTCCGGGGGCAGCAACTGGCCTTCCTGCAACTGGCCCGTCACGATGAGGTCGACGAGCTCGGCAACGACGGCGACACCCAGGCGGCCGGCCGGCAGGCGTGGCGGGAACAGACGGGTCGAGGGCTGCGGCTCGGTTGGCATACGTATGACCTTATCGCTCAGTCAATACCGCGGTCGAAGAGGTTCCGGTAGCTTGCGGCGCCCAGTATCCCGGTCGCCGTCCGCGCCGGGTCACCAGGACACCTCGCGGATGGTCGCCTTGCTCTGCGGGGTGGTGGTGGCGACGATCTCGGAGCGGTGCCGGTCGCCGGAGAAGGTCACCGTCAATTGCTGCGCCCCGGCGCGCCGGGTGGAGACGGTGAACCCGCTGGCGGGCACGGCCGAGACGAGGCACACGGCGTCCTCGCCGAAGCGCACCGAGGCCTGGCCGCCCTGCGACTGCAGGGTGTGGACCCCCGCGCCGCCGGTGCCGCAGTCGACGGGCGTGGCGGACGGGGGGCGGGCGGTGCGGGTGGCGGGCGGGGTGGTGGCCGGCCGGACCGGGGTCCGGGTGGGCCGGCGCACGGTGGTGCGGTCGGGGGTGCGCTTCGCGGCCGGGGACGCCGGTGCGGAGTGCGAGGGAGAGGGGGAGGGGGAGGGGGAGGGAGGTTGCGCCGCGGAGGGGCTGCCGGCGGCGAGCGCGCTCTCGGGGACGTCCCGCGCGACGGGCGGCGTCGGGCGCGTCGAGCCCACCACGAAGCCCACGGTGAGCATGACCGCGGTCACGCTGACCGCGGTGCACGAGAGCCATATGACGACGTAGCGCAGGTACCGGGGCACGCCGCCATCTTTCCCGACCGGCTACTGTCCCTCCACATGGCATCCGTACTCCTGGTCGAGGACGACCCCGCGATACGCGCGCGGCTGGTCGAGGTGCTGACCGCACACGGCCACGTGGTCCACAGCTCGGCCTACGGTTTCGAGGCGCTGCGGCAGGCGGCGCAGCGCCCGCCGGACGCGGTGGTGCTCGACCTCGGGCTGCCGGACCTGGACGGGGTGGACGTGCTGCGGATGCTGCGCGGCATCTCGCGGGTCCCGGTGCTCGTCACGACCGCCCGCGACGAGGACAGCGAGGTGATCCGGGTGCTGAACGCGGGCGCCGACGACTACCTGGTGAAGCCGTTCTCCGGGGGCCAGTTGGTGGCCCGGCTGACGGCGGTGCTGCGCCGCTCGGCGATGGCCCCGGCACCGCAGCCGCAGGGCCCGGCCCCGGAGGGCCCGGCCGGCGGGCTGCGGGTGGGCGGTCTGCTGATCGACGTACCGGCCCGGGTGGCATACCACGACGGGCGGGAACTGCGCCTGACCAGGCGGGAGTTCGACCTGCTCGCCTATCTGGCCGAGCACGCCGGCCGGGTGGTGCCGCGCGGCCGCATCCTGGCGGACGTGTGGCAGCAGTCCTACGTGGAGGACCAGACGATCGACGTCCATCTGTCGGCGCTGCGCCGCAAGCTGGGCGAGCGGGCCTCGCAGCCGCGCTACCTGCACACCGTCCGGGGCGTCGGCATCAAGCTGGTGACGCCGCGATGAGACGCGCCCTGGCGGGGGTGGCGCTGGCGGTGACGTCGATGGTGGCGCTGTCGTTCCTGATCCCGCTGGCCCTGCTGGTGCAGTCCGAGGCCCGTACGCGGGCGACCACCGTCGCCGAGCAGCGGGCCGCGGCGCTGGCGCCGGTGCTGGCCCTGACCACCCGGCCGGCGGACGTCCAGCAGGCGGTGGCGGGTCTGGACTCGGGCGACCACCTGAGCGTGCGGCTGCCCGACGGGCAGGTGGTCGGCACGGTGCACGCCTCGCAGGAGGCCCTCGACCGGGCGGCCCACGGGCGCCGGACGATGGCCTCGGACACCTCCGCGGGCTGGGTCTACCTCCAGCCGGTGATCCTGGCCCGGGACCGGGTGGCGGTGGTGGAGGCCTTCGTCCCCCGCGCCGACCTGGACCGCGGGGTGAAAGCCTCCTGGGCGATGATGGCGCTGCTGGCGCTGGGCCTGGTGGCGGGGTCGGTGCTGGTCGCGGACCGGCTGGGGGCGCGCGTGGTGCGGGCCTCCCAGGGCCTGTCCCGTGCCTCGCGCTCGCTCGGCGCGGGGGAACTCGGCATCCGGGTCGAGCCGGCCGGGCCGCCCGAACTGCAGGAGGCCGGGGCGGCCTTCAACACCATGGCCGACCGGGTCGTGGAACTGCTCGCCATGGAGCGGGAGCTGGTCGCGGACCTCTCGCACCGGCTGCGGACCCCGCTGACCCGGTTGCAGCTGGAGGCCGAACGGATCGCGGCGCAGGTCCCCGGCTACCGGGGCGAGGACCTGGAGGCCGCGATCGCGCACCTGGAGAGCGAGCTGGACTCGATCATCGACACGGCCCGCACACCGCTGTCGGCGCCGCCCGAACGCCCGGGCCGCGCACCGGAGTGCGACGCGTCGGCCGTGGTGCGCGGCCGGGTCGAGTTCTGGTCCGTCCTGGCGGCGCAGCAGGGACGCGAGTGCCGCCTGGAGGCGACGACGGAGGAGACCGCGGTGCCGCTCGGCGAGGACGACCTCGCGGCGGTCGTCGACGCGCTGATCGGCAACGTGTTCCGGCACACGCCGCAGGGCACGGCGCTTGCGGTCACGGTGGCCAGGGCCGGCCGGGCGGTGCTGCTCACGGTGGACGACGCGGGGCCGGGGATCAGCGACCCGGACACCGCCCGGGCCCGCGGGGTGAGTGTCGGCGGGTCCACGGGCCTCGGGCTGGACATCGTGCAGCGGACGGCGGCCGCCGCCGACGGCGGCATGGAGATCACCAGGGGCCCGCTGGGCGGCGCGAGGGTGCGGGTGACGCTCGGGCTCGCCGGCGGGCCGCCTGTGGGGGGAAGGAAAGCGGCCCGACGCACGAGGCGTCACCCGCACCCGGCCTGAGGCCGACCGGCCGCCCCAGCTGACCGGCCGGTCGGCGGTTCAGCGGGGCGTGCCGAAGTCCTGGGTCCACCAGGGACCGTTGGACGACGTGTTCACGCCGACCCCGATCTGCTCGAAGTCGCAGTTGAGGATGTTCGCCCGGTGCCCCTCACTGTGCATCCAGGCGTCCATCACGGCGGCGGCGGTCTGCTGACCGACGGCTATGTTCTCGCCCAGCCTCGACCACGGGTACCCGGCGGCGTCGACGCGCCCGGCCATGGTGGAACCGTCGGGGCCGGTGTGGGAGAGGACGCCGGAGCGGGCCATCACGTCCGTGTAGTCCTGGGCGGCCTCGGTGAGCCGCGACTCCAGCGTCACCGGGCGGCATCCGGCGGACGCCCGCTCGACGTTGACCAGCCGGACGATCTCCGCGACGACGGAGTCCTCAGCGCCGGACTTCGGGGGCTGCGCCGTGACGGTCGTCCTGGCCGGTGATGGGGTCACCGTGCGGGTCGGCGTGGCGGAGGGCCGCGGTGCGCGGGTGTGCCGCGAGGCCGGCTTGCGCCGCTCCGGGGAGGCGGACGGACTGGGGCTCGCGGTCGTCGGACCGGGGCTCGCGGTCTCCGGGAGCGCGTCGGAGGCGACGGGGTCGTCGCCCTCCCGGTCGCCGGCCGCGAGCGGGGCCCTGTCCTTGCCGCCGACGTGGTTCCCGAACTGCGCACTGGTCCCGGCCAGGGCGCCCGCGGCCACCGTCGCCACGGCGGCGGCCAGCGGCCAGGACCGCGCCGAACCGGCGCGGCGTCGTTTCCTGTGGGAACTCATGCTCGGGGTACCTCCGGACGACGGGACTTCACCGGGCACGTCCGAACGCGATGTGCCGGGCACTGTGACCCTAGGCGCCCCGGGCGGAGAACTCGCCGGTCGGGAGCGGATCTTCAAGAACACATAAGGCTGCGCTCAGGTAGGACACCGCTTCCCCGGGCCTTTCCCGCCCGCGGTGTGGGAACCGTCACACGGGCCCGCGATGGGTGTCAGCACCCATATCGGCCCGCTTCGCCCGGATGAAAGGATGAGGCTCCACGGGGGGACGAAACGGACGAGGAACCGGGCGGCGGCGTGCCGTCCGTGAAGGGATTCGAGCTGTGCCAGCTCCGCGGATGAGCACGACACCATTGCCGGGCATCGGTGTCCGGTACGACCTCACCACGCGGGACCGGCGCCATCTGTCGGTGGTCGCCCACCGCGACGGGTCGCGGACGGTGAACGTGTACCGCGCCGACGACCCGGACGCGTGCGCGCAGTCGCTGCGGCTGACCGGGGCCGAGGCCATGTCGCTGATCGACGCGCTGATGCCGACGCACCACAGCCCCAACCTGCTGCACACGACCGACCTCGGCCTGGTCGCGGAGCGCATCGAACTGCCCGTCACCTCGCACTGGAACGGCCGCCTGCTCGGCGAGACCCGGATGCGCACGGACACCGGCGCCTCCATCGTCGCCGTGCTGCGCAGGGCGGACGCGATCCCCTCCCCCGCACCGGACTTCCGCCTGTCGGGCGGCGACACGCTGATCGTCATCGGCACCCGCGAGGGCGTCGAGGCCGCCGCCGCGATACTCGGGCGGGAGTGAGCCCTTGCACTCCGCGGTCTTCCTCATCGAGTTCGGCGCCATCATCCTCGGTCTCGGCCTTCTCGGCCGGGTCGCCGGACGGTTGCGCTTCTCGCCCATCCCCCTCTACCTGCTGGCCGGTCTCGCCTTCGGCGAGGGCGGGATCCTGCCGCTGGGCACCAGTGAGGAGTTCGTGGCGATCGGCGCCGAGATCGGCGTCATCCTGCTGCTGTTGATGCTCGGCCTGGAGTACACCGCGAGCGACCTGATCGGGAACCTGCGGACGCAGTACCCGTCGGGACTGGTCGACATCGCGTTCAACGCGCTGCCGGGCGCGGTGGCGGCGCTGCTGCTCGGCTGGGGCCCGGTCGCCGCGGTGGTGCTGGCGGGCGTCACCTGGATCTCCTCCTCCGGGGTCATCGCCAAGGTGCTGGGCGACCTCGGGCGGCTCGGCAACCGCGAGACGCCGGTCATCCTGAGCATCCTGGTCCTGGAGGACCTGGCGATGGCGGTCTACCTGCCGATCCTCACCGCCCTGCTGGCCGGGGTCGGCTGGGCGGCGGGCAGTGTGACGCTGGCCGTGGCGCTGGGCGCCGCCGGCCTGGTGCTGCTGGTCGCGGTCCGCTTCGGGCGGGTCATCTCCCGCTTCGTCTCCAGCGACGACCCGGAGAAGCTGCTGCTCGTGGTGCTGGGCCTGACACTGCTGGTGGCGGGCATCGCCCAGCAGTTGCAGGTGTCGGCGGCCGTGGGCGCGTTCCTGGTGGGCATCGCCCTGTCCGGGGAGGTCGCCGAGGGCGCCCACTCGCTGCTGAGCCCGCTGCGGGACCTGTTCGCGGCCGTGTTCTTCGTGTTCTTCGGTCTGCACACCGACCCGGCGAGCATCCCGCCGGTCCTGCTGCCCGCGCTGGCGCTGGCGGTCGTCACCGCGCTCACCAAGATCGCCACCGGGTACTGGGCGGCGCGCCGCGCCGGGGTCGCGGTGCGCGGCAGGTGGCGGGCGGGCGGCGCGCTCGTGGCGCGGGGCGAGTTCTCCATCGTCATCGCGGGGCTCGGCGTCACGGCGGGCATCGAACCGGCGCTGGGCCCGCTGGCCACCGCGTACGTCCTGCTGCTGGTGGTCTTCGGCCCGCTGACCGCCCGCTACACCGAGCCGCTGGCCAGGGCGCTGACGGGCCGCCGTGCCCCGGTGCGCAAGAGCGGAGCCGAGCCGGAGCGTACCCCGTCCCCCGTCGCCGGGGACTGACCCCGCGGCGGGGCCCGGTCCCCGCACGTCACCCCGAGAGGAGGCCCTGGGCCGTGTCGCTGTTCTGGCGGATCTTCCTGCTCAACGCCGTCGTACTGGTGGTGGCGACGACGCTGCTGCTGGGGCCGGTCACGGTCTCCTCCCCCGTCCTGCCGGCCGAGGCGGCGGTGGTCGTGGTGGGCCTGGCCGCGATGCTGGTCGTCAACGCCGTGCTGCTGCGCGTCGGGCTGGCGCCGCTGCGCCGGCTGACCCGCGCCATGGCGGCGGCGGACCTGCTGCGGCCCGGTAGCCGGCCGGCCGCCGCCGGGCACGGGGAGGTCGCCGAGCTCATCACAACGTTCAACACCATGCTCGACCGGCTGGAGAGCGAACAGGCCGCCGGCAGCGCCCGCGTGCTGTCCGGCCAGGAGGCGGAGCGGCAGCGCATCGCGCAGGAACTCCACGACGAGGTCGGGCAGACGCTCACCGCCGTGCTCCTGCAGCTCAAGCACGTCACCGAACTGGCCCCCGGCCCGCTGCGCGAGGAGCTGCACCAGGTCCGCGAGACCACCCGCGGCAGCCTGGAGGAGATCCGCCGCATCGCGCGCCGGCTGCGGCCCGGGGTCCTGGAGGAACTCGGCCTGCCGAGCGCGCTGCGCGCGCTGACCGCCGAGTTCACCTCGCCGGCGCTGGCGGTGGTGCTGCGCCTCGACCCCGAACCGCCCGCCCTGGACGAGCAGACCGAGCTGGTCCTGTACCGGGTCGCCCAGGAGGGCCTCACCAACACCGCGCGCCATGCGGGCGCGGCCCGGGTGGAGCTGCGGCTGGAACGCACCGCGGGCGGCACGCGCCTGACCGTGCGAGACGACGGCAAGGGTCTGGGCGCCGCACCGGAGGGCGCCGGGATCCGGGGGATGCGCGAACGCGCCCTGCTGGTCGGGGCACGGCTCACGCTCGGCCCCGGGCCGGGCGGTGGCGGTACCGAGGTACGGCTGGACGTACCCGCGCCCGAGGAGGACCACTGACCGTGCCCGAGGCGGCGAAGACCCGCATCCTGCTCGCCGACGACCACGCGCTGGTGCGCCGCGGGGTACGGATGATCCTCGACGACGAACCGGACCTGACCGTCGTCGCGGAGGCCGGGGACGGCGCCGAGGCCATCGAGCAGGCCCGCTCCCACGAACTCGACCTGGCGGTCCTGGACATCGCGATGCCCCGCCTCACCGGGCTGCAGGCGGCCCGCGAACTGTCCCGGCTGCGGCCCGGGCTGCGCATCCTCATGCTGACGATGCACGACAACGAGCAGTTCTTCTTCGAGGCGCTGCGCGCCGGGGCCAGCGGCTACGTCCCGAAGTCCGTCGCCGACCGCGACCTCGTGGAGGCCTGCCGGGCGGCGGTGCGTGACGAGCCGTTCATCTACCCGGGCGCCGTCACCGCGCTCGTGCGCAACCTGCTGGAACGCGCCCGGCAGGGCGAGCCGCTGCCCGCCCGGGCCGTCACCGACCGGGAGGAGGAGATCCTGAAGCTGGTCGCCGAGGGCCACACCTCCAAGGAGATCGGCGACATCCTCTTCATCAGCGCCAAGACGGTCGAGCGCCACCGTGCCAACATCCTGCAGAAGCTGGGCCTGCGCGACCGGCTGGAACTCACCCGGTACGCGATCCGGGCCGGGCTGATCGAACCGTGAGCGGAGGAACGATGGGCAGCTGGGGCAGCGGCAACTTCGACGGGGACACGGCGGCGGACCATCTGTCGCTGCTCACCGCGCGGCTGGTCCGCGAGGTCGAGGACGCCGTGGCCGGCGCGCCGGGGACGTTGGAGCCCGACGAGTACTGGGGCGTGGCCGTGCCCTGCAACGTGGAACTGCTCCACCTGATCGCCGGCCGGGGCTGGGCGGGCGCGGTGCTGCCCGCGGCCGCGACGGTCCACCGGTGGAAGGCGGCCCACCTCGCCGCCTGGGACGCGGCGATCGACGACCTGGGACCCTCGCCGGAGTACCGCGCCGAGCGGCGCGCGGTCCTCGTCCGCACCTTCGACGCGCTGGCGGAACTCGCCGCGCGCGGGGCGTAGCCGTCACCGGGCCCCGGGAGGCGGGGGCGGCGTCAGGCGGCCTCGCGCGCGGGCGCCGCCGGTTCGCCGTCCCGGGGACCGCGCGGCGCGGGGCGGTGGGGCAGCGTCACCAGCGCCGTGCCCAGGGCGAAGGCCGGCGCGGCCAGGGTGGGGAACCGGCCGTCGGGGGCGAGGCCGTGCACCGACCAGTGGGCGAGGGCGGCCGTGCTGCACGCGAGGCCCGCCCAGAGGAGGGCGGGGCGGTCGTGGCGCGCGCCGGGTGGCGGTGCCACGGCGGCGGACAGCCGGGCCAGCGCGCGTTCCAGCGGGCGCAGTACGGCCAGCCCGCCCGCCATGAACACCGCGAGGACCAGCAGCCACGGCACACGGAGCGCCCACCAGGCGGCGCCGCCGAAGGGGGCGTCGGGGGCGACGCCGGCCAGGTAGAAGGCCGCCACGAGCAGCACGGGCAGCATGTGCCACAGGTACAGCGTCATGCTCGCGCGGCCCAGGAAGGCGACGGCCCGGCCGACGAGTACGCCGCGCAGGGCCCGCCGGACGGCCGGCGCGGCCAGCAGGCACGCGCCCGCCTGGGCCACCACCCAGGCCAGCATGGCGGGCGACGGGGGGTCGGCGTTGCCGACGGCCTGTCCGGTGACCCGGATCAGGCTCACCGGGTACGGCCCGAGGGTGGTCAGCGCCGCGAAGGCCAGCACGCCGCCGGCCGCCATCCCGGCGGCGTGCCCGCGCGTCAACCGTCCGTCGCGCCAGCAGAACCCGAGCTGGTACGCCACGCCCCACACGAGTACGTAGTCGACCAGCCCGGCGGACGCCGGCGCGCCCGCCGTCACGAGCGAACCCACCACGACGGCGACCGCGCCCATCACCGCGGGCACCCACAGCCCCCAGCGCCGGTGCGCCGCGTGCAGCACCGGGGTCAGGGCGCTGAGCAGCAGATAGACCGGCAGGAACCAGAACTGCATGGCCATCGCCCATCCCGCGAGAGCGAGCGTGGGCCGGTCCACACCGGCCGCCGAGCAGATCGCGACGGCGAGCAGCACCAGCCCGCAGTAGGCGGCCGCGGGCAGCAGCAGGCGCAGCGCCCGGCGGGCCACCCAGGGGGCCGCGGTGCCGCCCGCCGCACGGGTGCGCGCCCAGGAACCGCCCGCGGCATGGCCCCCGGCGAGGAAGAACAGCGGCATGATCTGGAAGCCCAGGGTCAGCCACTGCGTCCAGGGGATCTCCGCCAGGAGCTCGGGCGCCACGACGCCCCCGCCCGGCTCGCGGACGAGGGCGGTGATCAGCCAGTGGCCGAGCACGACCATGCAGATCGCGAGGGCCCGCAGGAAGTCGACGTACCGGTCTCGCTCCATGTCCGGTCATGGTGCCCGACCCCCGTGCACGGCGCCGCGGTTGGCGTCGGCCGCAACCGTTTCGTGGCCGCGGCGCAACCTGACCGGGGTAAATCGCTTGCGGGGCCTGTGTGTCGGGGCGAGGCTGACCGGTCGGCCGCCGTTCGGCCGGTCGCGAGGAGAGGGAGTCGCTGGTGACGGGCGAGGAGCAACGGGAAGTGCCGCTCTGGCGGTTGGCGGACCTGGTGACGCCGATGGCGCTGCGCACGGCGGCGACCCTCAAGGTGGCGGACCGTCTGGCGGACGGTCCCCGTACGGCCACCGAGCTGGCGCAGGACACCGGCGCCGACTCGGGCGCGCTGGACCGGCTGCTGCGGCACCTGGCCGGTGCCGGGGTGGTCACCCGGGACGGCGGCGGGCGGTACGCGCTGACGGCGCGCGGCGAGGAGCTGCGGTCCGACCATCCGGGCGGGCTGCGGGAGTGGCTGGACACCGAGGGCGGCCTCGGCCGGGCCGAACTGGCCTTCGTGCAGCTGCCGCACAGCGTGCGCACGGGCACGGCCGCCTTCCCGCGGCAGTACGGCCGCGGGTTCTGGGAGGACCTGGCGGCGGACGGGGAGCGGACCCGCTCCTACGACCGGCAGATGGGGGTGGACGTCGCGGCGTGGGCGACCGCGCTGGTCCCGGCGTACGACTGGGGCGCACTCGGCCACGTCGTCGACGTGGGCGGAGGCAACGGGACGCTGCTCGCGGCGCTGCTGACCGCCTTCCCCGAGCTGCGCGGCACCGTGCTGGACCAGCCCGCCACGGCCGACGCGGCCCGCGCGACGCTGGCGGCGGCCGGGCTCGGCGACCGCGGCGACGTGGTCGCGGGCAGCTTCTTCGAGACCCTGCCCAGGGGGGCCGGCGGTTACCTGCTCTGCGCGATCCTGCACGACTGGGACGACGACGCGGCACGGGCCGTCCTGCGCCGCTGCGCCGAGGCCGCCGGGGAGCACGGCCGGGTCCTCGTCGTGGAGAAGGTGGGCGCCGACCGGGAGTCGACCGTGACCGCGATGGACCTGCGCATGCTGGTGTACTTCGGCGGCCGGGAACGCGGGGTGGCCGCGCTGACCGCGCTCGGCGCGGACGCGGGCCTGCGCGTCTCGTCGGTCCGCACGGCGGGGGACATCGGCATCGTCGAGTTCACGGCCGCCTGAACCCCGCGACGGCGTCCGCCGGTTCCGCGTCCAGTGGATCCCGGAGGGAACGCGAGGCCCTGGCCACGCACTCGGCCGCCCCGGACCCGCATGACCGGCTCAAGAACACGGGGCGGTGTCCGCGCCCGTCGCGCGCCGCCGACCGGCGCCCAGGCCGTGTGGGGGCGGCTGGTGGCTCCCGTCGCCGGCGTCGGTGCCGGCGGCACCGCACGGCCCGCGCGGCGCCGAACAGCGCCCGCACACCGCGAGACGACGCGTCATGGTCAGATCGGCACCGGCAGCCGCAACGCCGCCGACCCGCGGTCCCTCACCGCAGCGTCGGGACCGCGCCGCCCTCCGCACGGGTGACCTCGACGCCGGGGAGGCCGCGGGTCCACGCCGCGGCGATCCGGGCGAGGCCGGCCGCGTCGGGCGGAACGGGGCCGAGGCCGACGGCGTAGTGGGCGGAACGGGGCGTGGTGCGGAACGGGCGGGGCCAGGCGTGGACGCCGCCGGTGCCGGCGTCCTCCAGCGCGGTGAGCAGCGCCCTGACACGCCCCCGGACCCTGCCGAGGGTGTCCTCGAACTCCTCCTCCGTCGCCCCGTGCACGGCCAGCACCGCCCAGGCCGCGTGGCGGCGGTGCGGCGGCGGGCCGGCCGGAACGGACAGCGGGCCGGCTCCCGTACCGGCCGCGGACTCCAGCGACTCCCAGGCGCGGTAGAGCTCCTGGACGAGCAGGTCGCGGCCGTCCGGGCCGACCTGCGCGCTGCACAGCCGGATGGGCTCGGTGGGGGTGGCGATGGAGACCGCCGGGCCCGGTGCCACGGCGGCGCCCACCGGTTGACGCCAGTCCCAGGCGGCCCAGGTCGCGAAGAAGTGCCGGAGCAGGTCGGTGCCTGCCGTGCCGGGGGCGTCGTGGACGGTGCGGGCGGCGAGCAGCGCCCAGGCCAGGCCGGGCAGGCCGCCGAAGGGCGCGGAGTCCAGGCCGCGTGCCCGGGCCCAGGCCTTCACCTCGCGGGCGAGACCCGCGAAGCGGCCGTGGTCCCCGGCGAGTTCGAGGACGGCGTCGGCGTCGCTGACGGCGCTCAGCGCGACGGCGGCGGCCTCACCCAGTTCGGCGCGGCGGTCCACGGCCTCGGCGGGGTCGAGGCCGCCGGTGGCGACGACGACCAGGTCGACGTCGAGGGCGCCGACGCGGAAGCGCAGTCCCGGCACCCGGGCTCCGGCCACCTCCCGCACGCGGGTCGCCTCCGGCAGCGCGGCCGTGACCCTGGCCCGGACCGCGCCCAGGTCGGCGCCGCCCGGCAGCGCCGCGACGAGGTCGAGGTCGGCGCCGGGGAGCGCGCAGCCCATGCGACGGGAGCCGGCGAGGTGGACCACGCCGTCGTCCAGGGCGGCGGCCACGCGCCGCGCGGTCTCCCGAGCGTGCGGGATGTCGTCCTCGCGTGTGACGGGATCCGCCTCGGCGGTGTCGGGCACCCAGCGCAGTTCCCCCGTGCCGAGGGCGACGGTGGCGCGGACCCGCATCGGTTCGTCGCCGCGCCGCGAGAGCAGGACGAGTTCGCCGACCTGTGCGGTCGCCCCGCTCAGCCGGGCCGCGCAGTCGGCCGCGACCCGCAGCGGGTCCCGGGTGCGGCCGAGCGACAGGTGCGGGGTGAAGCCCTCGGCGCGGCCCCGGCAGCGCGGGAAGCGGCGGGCGAGGGCGTGCCGGAGGGCCGTCCAGGAGGCGCCGTCGCCGGCCGCCGGGTCCAGCCAGACGGTGGCGTCCTCGCGGTGCCCGAAGGTGTGCACCCCGTCGAGGCGCGCGGTGAAGGGGGGTACGCCGGCCGCGGCCAGGGACAGCAGGGGTGCCGCGCGCTCGAACGCGGCCTCGGGCACGTAGCCGAAGAGCAGGTTGACGTGCGGCGGCCAGCGGTGGATCTGCGGGTCGTGGTCGCGGCGGACGGCCTGGAGGGCGGGCCACAGCTCGTCCGGCGGCAGCCAGGCGACGGCGGTGCGGGCGGTGGGCGGCACGTCCAGGACGTCCTCGGTGTCGTCCTCGGTGCCGGCGGTGAGGGAGAGGGTGACCTCCACGCCGTAGTGGTCGGAGACGAACAGGCCGTCCTCCGTGGGGGTGTCGCCGTGCAGGACCGCGCCGGTGACGCGGGGTCCCCCCGCACGCAGCAGGACCCGGTCGAGCCGGGAGGCACGGCCGCTGAGCGAGGAGACGGCGGCGAGCGGATTGGCGGCCGGGTCGAAGGTGGGGGTGCGGTCGTGCGGCCCGTGCGCCTCGGTCCAGGCGTCGCGCAGGCCGAGGGCGAACGCCGGCCCGTCGCCTCCGTCGTTGAAGTCGCCGAGCAGCAGCAGGGCGCCCTCGACGCCGGCCAGTCCCTCGGCGAGCCGGGCGAGTTCGGCCTGCCTGCGGGCCGGGCCGTCGTCGGAGTGGTCGCTGCTGAGGTGGGTTGCCGCGACCACCAGCGGTCCGGCGGAGGTGTCGACGGTGATCGCGGCGACGGCCTTGTGCGGGCCGAGGGTGTGCCGGGCGGCCTCCCGTACGGGCAGCCGGCTGAGCAGCAGCACCCCGGCGTCGTCGGTGTCACGTCCGGCCGGGTCGGTGCCGAGGGTGTAGCGGGAGCGCACCCAGTCGGCCCGCAGCAGCATGTCCAGCAGCGCGGACTCGACCTCCTGGAGGGCGATGACGTCGGCGTCCGCCTCCTCGAGCGCGCGCAGCAGCAGGGGACGGCGGCGGAAGGTGTCGATGCGGTGGCTGTCGTACCGGTCCCACAGGGTGTTCCAGGTCAGGACGCGCAGCCGGCCGCCGTCCGCCGTCCCGGCCCGCCCGGGGGCCGGCCGCCCGGCGGGGCGCCAGGTCCGGCGGCCGTCGTCCCAGGCGTGCGGGACGCGGGCCGTGAAGAACGGCGGGCGCAGCAGGCGCGGGTCGCCGACGCGTCCGGCGTCGGTGGCGTCGATGCGGTCGGTGCCGGTGGCCCGGTCCCAGACGCGTTCGCCGTCCGCCTCGACGAACAGCACGCGGTGCCAGGGGATGTCGCCGCCCGGCACGAACGCGGGCAGTGGGATGCGCGCGGGCGGGGCGCCGCGCTGGTGCACGCCGATCACGAACCGCGCCGGGTCGAACCGGGCGTCCCAGCGCACGCGGTGGTAGATCTCCTCGCTGGTGCGCATGTCACGCCTCCTGTCCGGTCGCGGCGCCGCCGAGCGAGCCGTCGGTGTCCTCGACGGCGCCGCCCGCGCCGATGTACCAGGTGCGGTGGGCCTCGCCGGGGTAGGGCGGGGTGAACCGGCGGGCCTGCGCGCTCAGTACGGCCGGCGGCACCGGGTGGGCGCGGCCGGCGTTGCGGCGGCCCAGTTCCTCCTCGTCGACCAGGGCCACCACGTGCGTGACCAGGGCGTCGCGGCGGCGGGCCACCGCGTGCACCAGGGAGCGCTGGTGCGGGGTGAGGGACGTCGCGTCCCACACCACCGTCGCACGCCCGGCCAGGGCGGTGTCGAGTCGGCGCAGGCCTTCGCGCAGGACGTCGGCGTTGGCGCGCTGGTCGGCTCGGGAGCCGCGGGCGAGCCGTAGGTCGTCGAGGGCGATGCGGACGGGGCCGCCGGGCAGCGTGCCGGCGAAGGTGCTCTTGCCGCTGCCCGCGGGTCCCGTCAGGTGGATCAGGCGGGGGAACTCCGCGGAGCGCCACCGCCAGGTGGCGGCCACGGCCTCCTCCGGGCCGGCGATCCGCCCGGCGGCGTACGCGGCGCGTGCCTCGGCCCAGCAGCGGTCGGCGGCCTCGGTGTCCAGCCCGGCGAGGGCCTCGCGCAGCCCGTGGCGCAGCGGGCGCAGCGGGTCGGGGCCGAGCAGGCCGGCCTCCTCGGCGTGCAGCGCCGACCATTCGGCCTGCTCGCGGGCCTCGGCGTCGGGCGCCGTGGCCGCCGCCACGGCGTGCAGGACACCCAGGTCGGCGGCGAGCGCAAGGCGGGCGAGGCCGGCCGCGCGGTCCTCGTCGGGGTACGGGCGGTGCAGTGCCGGGTGGAGTCCGGCGAGGTCGGCCACGCGCCGGGCCCCGGGCATGCCGAGCGGTCCGGCGAGGCGAGCCGCCAGGCGGGCGCGGGGGGTGCCGTGCAGCAGGACGGCCAGGACTCCGGCCAGCCGGGCGTCCCCGGTGCGGCCGAGGACGTCCAGCCGGGCGCAGACGTCGGCGGCGCGCTCGGTATGCCCGGGGCCGGTGACGGCGACGCCCACGGCCGCGGAGAGCGCGTCCGCGTCGGGGGCCGCCCCGGAGCGCACCGCCCACAGCGGGGCGGCGGGGCCGAGCCCGTTCTCGACGACGGCGGCGTGCATCCAGTGGGTGCCGGTCGTCACGTGGCCGGCGCGCACCCACTTGGCGACGTGGCGGCCGAACTCCCCGTACCGGAAGCCGTCCACGGTGCGGACGACGTAGCCCTCGCGGCGTGCGGTGTCCAGCCGCAGCGCGCGCAGCGCGGCCTCGTCGTAGGTGCCGCGCCACAGCACGGGCGGCACCGGGATGCCGAGCCGCCGCAGGAAGCGCACCGTGCGGTCCCAGTCCAGGCAGCGGTCGCCGTCCCAGACGGAGAAGCCGTAGAACCAGCTGTCCAGCTCCTCGTAGGGGACGGAGTGGCGGGCGTGCAGGTTCTCCCCGCACACCCGGAGTCCGGCCGGGAGGAAGGGGCCGATCCGTCCCTGGAGCGCCTTGACCCAGGCGCGGGAGGGATGGTGGCCCGAGTCGAGCGACCTGGCGTGGGTGCCGTCCCGGTAGAGCGTGGTGTTCTCGCCGTCGAGCTTCTCGGTGACGACGACCTCGCGGCCCCGCAGCGCTCCGGGGTCCCCGGCGCGCAGGTCGTCCGCCGAGGCCCCGGGCGACCAGGGCAGGTGCGGTGTGCGTGGATAGTGCGTGCGCATGGTGCCGGTTTCCCCCGTGACGTACTGGTGCGGGCTCACTGTAGGAGCGCGGGAATCCGCGGGCCACCGCTTAACCGGGCGCGCCACCGGGGTACGGGAAGTCCCGTGGGACGGACGGTCGGTGTGCGCGTGCCGGGCTTCGCGGCCCGGGGCACGGCAGCGGACGGCCGCCGTCGCGGCGGGCGTCGGGAGCGACCGCAAAATGCGTGGTGGCGGCGGGGGACGGGGGCGATGATGGGCGCGTGACGTTCCTGGAGGTCGCCTGCGACGAGTCGGGCTCCGACGGCGAGAACCTGATCGGCGGGAACACGGATGTCTTCGCCCACGCGGGTGTGTGCGTCGCGGGCGACGCCGCCGCCGGGGCGCTGCGGGAGATACGGGAGCGGATCAGGTCGCCCGCCGAGGAGTACAAGGCCAACCACCTGCTGCGGGAGAAGCACCGCGCGGTACTGGAGTGGCTGCTCGGACCCGCGGGCCCCCTGCACGGTCACGCGTCCGTGCATCTCGTCGACAAGGCGTACTTCGTGCTCGTGGCGGTCCTCGACGTGCTGGCCGGCGGACCGGCCGCGGCGGCCACGGCGCCGGTGCTGTACCGCGAAGGGCGGGGCACCATCGACCCGTTGACGTGGCAGGCGTTCCTCCGCGCCGGCAACGACCTGGTGCGCAGGAGGAACCACGAGGAGGGGGAGGCGCCCGTCGACGCCTTCTACCGGGCGCTGGACGCGCTGCGTCCGGCACCCGGCGGGGACGGCGGTCCGTCCGGGGTCCTCGCGGTACTGCGGCGGGCGAGGCCCCGGGCGGAGGCGTTCCGGGCCCGGCTGTCGGCGGAGCCGGGGGCGGCCGAGCCGTTGGATCCGCTGTTTCCCGCGCTGGAGCACACGGTGGCGCGTTGGGGCGAGGGCGGAGCGCCGGTGCACGTCGTCCACGACCGGCAGAACACGCTCACCGAGGAACGGATCGCGCGGCTCGGGGCGTCGCTGCCCCCCGGCCGCCGTCTGGCGGGGCTGCGGTTGGCCGAGTCACGCCATGACCCGCGGATCCAGCTCGCCGACTTCCTCGCGGGGGTCGCGCGGAAACTGGCCTCGGACGAACTCGCGGGCCGCGGGGACCCGGTGCTGACCGGACTGCTGCGCCCCTACGTGGATCCGCTCTCGGTGTGGGGCGACGACCGGAGCTGGTCGCGGCTTCGGCCCCAGCCGTCCGCGGCGCTGCCGGGCCGGCGCCGTCCCGGCCGGTACAGCTGAGCCTCACCGCAGGGTGTGCGGGCACGACGGAACAGCTCTGCCCCGACCCCGGCTGGAGCCGGCCACGCGATCGCGGGGGTCGTTCCGCGCCGGAGCCCGACGACGTTCCGGAAGCGGTCCTCGGCGCACACGGTCTCGTGGCGCGGTTCCGGCCCCCTCACGGGCGCGCCCCTCGGGGAGCCGCCGTCAGCACTGCCAGAGGAAGGCGGCCTCGCCGCAGGGCCGGCAGGTGAAGACGTAACCGCGGCCCCCGCCGCCGAAGTTCGCCGAGGTCGCGTGGTCGGTCCCCTCCTCGAGTTGCGCCGTGAACGTCATGGTCGCGGTGCAGGAGGGACAGTGCGGGGTCTCGTCACCCTGGATCCAGCCCGGCTCGCCGCCCAGCCGCCCGAGCGCCCGCTCCGGGACACCACCGCCGGCCGGGACCGGGCGCAGCGCGGTGACCGCCCCGAGGAGCGTCACGCCCTCCACCGGGACGGCGGCCGGGGTCAGCGCCCCGGTGAACACGTAGGCGCGGTTGCCGCCGGCCCCGGGGTCCCAGTCCTCGCACATGCCCGGGTCGTTCTGGCAGAGGAAGGCCGCGACGGCACCGTCCCCGGCGGGCAGGTGCGCGAGGAACTGCAGCGCCCCGTCACAGGTCCGGCACAGCGGCCAGGGGAAGCCCTCCGGCACCAGCGGGACTCCGCCGGTGCGCAGGACGGGCGCGTCGGGGGCGGTCGCGCCGCCGTCGATCAGGTGCACCGGGAGAGCCTAGGCCGTGTCGTCACATGCCCTCCCCCAACCTTCGGCGCCCCCACCCCACGGCTCCCCCAGCGCCAGCTGGGGGAGCTCATGTGACGACACGCCCTAATGGCTCCGGGGGACGCAGCGCAGGGCGAGGGCGGCAGCGGTCAGGTAGGCGAGGGCGCCGGCGGCCATGGCGAGGCGCAGGCCCGTGGCGTAGTCGGCGGCGGTGGCCAGGAGGGTGCCGCCGAGCGCCACGCCCGCGGCGCTGCCGATCTGCCGGGCGGTGTTGAAGAGGGCGGAGGCGGTGCCCGAGTACCCGGGGGGTGCCGCCGCCATCACGGTGGTGGTCGTCCCGGTGAGCGCGAAGGAGGTGCCGAAGCCCGCGGCCATCATGGGTGCGATCAGCAGCGGGTAGGCGGGGTCGGTGCCCGCGGCGGCCCAGCCGGCCAGTCCGAGGGCACCCAGCAGCATGCCGGTGACGACCAGCGGGCGGTCCCCGGTCCTGCGGGCCAGCCGTCCGGACAGGACGGAGGCGAACATGGTCGTCGCCACGGCCGGGAAGAGGGCGAGGCCGGTGCCGAGGGCGCTGTAGCCGCGCTGGTGCTGGAAGGCGAGGCTGGCGGTGAACACCATGCCGTAGAAGGCGAAGTTGAACAGGAGCCCGATCAGGGATCCGCCGCCGACCGCCGTGGAGCGCAGCATCCGCGGCGGGATCGCGGGTGCGCGGGCCAGCCGCTCGCGCAGGGCGAACGCCGCGACGGCGAGGAGGGCCAGACCGGCGCCGGCGAGGACCGCCGGATCGGACCAGCCGCGCCGCCCGGCCTCGTTGAGCACGGCGGTCAGCAGGGCGACCGCGGCGACGACCGCGACTTGCGCCGGCCAGTCCAGGGCCCGGTCGGCGCGGCGGGGCGAGGGCGCCACGTGCCGCAGGGTCAGCGCCAGGCACGCGGCGCCGACGGGCAGGTTGACGAGGAAGACCCACCGCCAGCCCACCGTGGACACGAGCAGCCCGCCGAGCAGCGGGCCCGCGGACGCCGCGATGCCGGCCATCGCGCCCCACAGCCCGACGGCCCGCGACCGCGCGGCGGGAGCCGGGTAGGCCTGCTGGAGCAGCGCCAGGGAGCCGGGCACGATCAGCGCCGCGCCGAGCCCCTCGGCCAGCCGCGCGACGACCAGGGCGGGGGCGTCCGGCGCGAGCGCGCACGCGGCGGAGGACGCGGTGAACACGGTCACACCGGCGCAGAAGACCCGGCGGTTGCCGAGCCGGTCGCCGAGCGCGCCGCCGGTGAGCAGCAGTCCGGCGAACACCATGGTGTAGCCGTCGGTGATCCACTGGATCCCGGTGAGCGAGGCGTGCAGTTCGCGGCCCACCACGGGCACGGCGACGTTGATGACGGTGACGTCCAGGATGACCATGAAGTAGCCGGCGCACACCGCGAGCAGCGGCGCCCGTGACCAGGGCCGGGTGCCTGGGGCCGGCACGGCGGCGGGCGCGGGCCCGTCGCCACCGGCGGCCTCCGCGAAGGGCACGTCCTCGACCTCATCCCGTACGCAGGGGTTCCGTACCGGATGTCACAGTAAGGGGTGGAAGGTCCGCTTCACGGGACCGGCCGGGCGGGCCGTGCGTGCTTCAGTCCACCCCGTCGGGACGGCGGCGCAGCAGGTAGGTGTCCATGATCCAGCCCTTGCGCTCCCGGGCCTCGGCGCGGGCGCTGAGGATGCGCTGCGCGGTCTCGGCGAGCGGGCCGGAGATGAGGATCTCGTCCTCGGTGCCGAGGTAGGCGCCGTAGTGGATGTCCAGGCCCTCGGGGTCGATCCCGGCGAAGGCCGCGCGGCCGTCGAGCATGACCACCACGTCGTCGGCGTCCCCGGGGAACCCCTCGGCGAGGCGGCGGCCGGTGGTGATCTGCAGGGGGCGGCCGACCCGGGTGAGGGTGAGGCGGTGGCGGGCCGCGAGGGCGGCGACGCTGCTGATGCCGGGGACGACCTCGTGGGTGAAGGTGCCGGGCCGCCGGGCGAGGACCTCGTCGACGACGGCGATCACGCTGTCGTAGAGGGAGGGGTCGCCCCAGACCAGGAAGGCACCCGTCTCACCGGGGCCGAGGTGGGCGTCGAGGAGGTCCGCCACCAGGTCGGCGCGGCGGCGGCGCCAGTCCTCGACGGCTTCGGCGTAGCCGGGTGCGGTGCGGTCGCGCTCGGCGTCGGGCACCTCGACGATGCGGTGGCCGGGACGGGCGTGCTCGTCGAGCATCCGCCGGCGCAGGCGGATCAGGTCCTGGCGCTCCTCCGGTTTCCCGAGGACGAGGAAGACGTCCGTACGGCCGATCGCCTTGACCGCCTGAAGGGTGAGGTGTTCGGGATCGCCCGCGCCGATGCCGATGACGAGGATGTGTCGCATGCGGTGATTGTGCCCTGCGGTACGCCCGTGACGGCCACCGCGGCAACTGTTCCCGGGAGGTCCTGTGATGTCCCTCACGCCGGATGGGGTGATTACGGTGCGACTTAGTAGCCGGCACCCTCACGGCATATAAGCTCTATCCGGAACGGAATGGGACATTATTCGCACAGGGGGGCGACGGTATCCGATCCGTACGGCGTCATGGGCTGCTCCCGGGGCGGGGAATGCGAACTGAGGGCCCATCAGGTCTCATCCGGACGACGGGTCCGGCGGCGCGGCACGCCCACGCGCCCTGCGCAAGAACCGTCGTGGCTACGAGTCCGCGTAGTACCGATCTTCCATTGCCCGATGTTCGGGACGGTCCACACAATGGCCGGGCCCGCCAGCCGTCACGGCAGCTCAGGCGGGTTGTGAACACGCACGCCGAACCCTCGAGTGAGGTCACGCAATGACGAAGCACCGCCGGACGATGCCCTTCCGGAAGATCACCGTCGCCGCCCTCGCCGTCGCCGCCGTGGGTGTGCCCTCGGTGGCCATGGCCTGCGTCGGCGGCCAGCAGGGGCCGCGCCAGGACGGGTCCCAGGCCCAGGGCCGCTGGAACCACGGCTCGTGGGGCGGGTCCTGGAACGGGGCCGCCGACGGCTCCGCCGGCCAGACCGCGGGCGGGACCTGGACCAAGGGCGGCCCGTGGAGCGGGAAGCCGTCCTCGGCTCCCGCCGCCCCCTCGGCGCCCTCTTCTGCCCCCTCCTCCGCGCCGTCGTCGGCGCCCTCCTCCGCACCGGGCGCTCCGGCCGCGGGTTCGGGCGCCACGCTGACGGGAGCCTCGGCCACCGTGTTCGACCTGGTGAACCAGGAACGCGCCAAGGCCGGCTGCACGGCCCTGAAGGTGAACGCCAAGCTGAACGAGGCCGCGCAGGACCACAGCAAGGACATGGCGTCGCACCGGAACATGTCGCACACCGGCTCCGACGGCTCGTCACCCGCCGACCGCATCTCCTCGACGGGCTACAACTGGCGCAGCTACGGCGAGAACGTGGCCTACGGCTACTCCTCCGCCTCCAGCGTGATGAGCGCCTGGATGGCCAGCCCGGGCCACAAGCGGAACATACTGGACTGCTCCTTCAAGGAGATAGGGATCGCGCTGGCGCAGCCCGGCAACTACTGGACGCAGGACTTCGGCGCCGCGCGCTGAAGCGGTACGCCGGGAGGCCCGGCCGCCCCCGTGGCGGCCGGGCCTCCCGGCGTACGTGCGGCCGGCGGCCGCGCTCAGCGCAGGCCGCGGCCGAGCGCGTTGATCAGCTCGCCGTCGGCGGTGTCCCCGCTCAGTTCCCAGAAGAAGGCGCCGCCGAGGCCCTGGGACTTCGCCCAGGCCGCCTTGCCGCGCAGCGTGAGCGGGGTGTCGTAGCTCCACCACTCGTCGCCGCAGCGGGCGTAGGCCGTGCCGGCGACCACGTGCGTGGCCGGGCAGCGGGTCTTGAGCACCTTGTAGTCCTCGCTGCCCGCCTCCCAGGTGCCGGGAGCGGGTCCGGTGGCGTCACCGCCGGGCGCCGTCCGCGTCACCCCGGTCCAGCCGCGGCCGTAGAAGCCGAGGCCGAGCAGGAGCTTGCGGGCCGGGATGCCGAGGCCGCGCAGCTTGTGGAGGGTCGCCGCCGCGTTGGCGTCCTTCGCCGGGATGCCGCGGTAGGAGGTGAGCGGCGAGTGGGGGGCGGTCGGGCCGGTGGCGGCCCAGGTGCCGAAGTAGTCGTAGGTCATGGGGTTGTACCAGTCGACGTACTTCGCGGCGCCCGCGTAGTCGGCGGCGTCGATCCTGCCCCCGTCCGAGGCGTCGGCGGTGATGGCGGCGGTGACGAGGTTCTTCTTGCCGAAGCGGTGGCGTACCGCGGACATCAGGTCCTTGTACGCGCCCGGGCCGCTGGTGTCGCAGGACATGCCGCAGGCGTTGGGGTACTCCCAGTCGATGTCGATGCCGTCGAAGACGTCGGCCCAGCGCGGGTCCTCGACGAGGTCGTAGCAGGAGTCCGCGAAGGCCTTCGGGTCGGCGGCGGCCTGGGTGAAGCCGGGCGACCAGGTCCAGCCCCCGAAGCTCCAGAGGACCTTGATGTGCGGGTACTTCTTCTTCAGCTTGCGCAGCTGGTTGAAGTTGCCGTGCAGCGCGCCTTCCGCGGTGCTGTCGGCGACGCCGTCGACGCTGCCGGCCGCGTCGTAGGGCTTCTGGTAGTCCGCCCACTCGTCGCCGACGGCGCACTTGCCGTCCGTGACGTTGCCGAAGGCGTAGTTGATGTGGGTGAGCCGGGAGGCGGCGCCCGAGGTGACGATGTTCTTGACGTGGTAGTTGCGGTCGTAGACGCCCCAGTCGATGAAGTAGCCGACGACCTTCGACGTCGCCCCCTGGCCGTGCGGGGCGTGCGGGGCGTGATGGCCGTGGGACGCCGCCGTGGGCAACGGCTGGGCCGCGGCGGGGCCGGTGACGAGGCTCGCGGTGAGCAGCGCCGTGCCGGCGGCGACGAGGCCGGTCAGGGCTCTGCGGAACCGTGATCCGTGCTGTCCGGGCATGGAGTCACCTCTGGTGAGGAAGCGGTCGTGAGCGCGCGTGGGTGCGGGGACACCCTAGAAGGACTAGACCAATGAGGTCAATGGTCTGCACCAATGCGGAAGTACCCGCTCCTCAGGTCCCGGTGAGCGCCCGTCAGGTCGGCATCAGCGTCCAGGACCAGCGGTGGGTGCCCGGACCGACCCGGTACGCCGGCAGGGTGTCGGGCCCGCAGGAGGCGGTGCCGACCCCGCGGTGGGCGGCGTCCACGTGGACCACGCACGCGGCGCGCGGCACGAGTTCGTCGTGGTGCGCGGCCGCCGTGAGCTCCGCGGCGCGGTAGCGGGTGACGCTCACCTGGCGCGGGGCGTCCAGGTGGACGGCGATCCCCGCCGCGGCCGCCGCCCCGGTGAGGCCGAAGCGCCGCACGCCGTGCCGCCCGCCGCTCTCCTGCGGCCGCAGGTACGGCGTGAACAGGGCGTCCACGTCCGCCCGGTGGAGCCCGGTGGTCGCGCCCGTGCACCGGTCGGGGTAGGTCTCGCCCGGCCCCCGGCCGAACCATTCCAGGGTGTCAAGACCCGCCACGGTCTCGAAGACGGTACCGACCCGCGGCACGTCGGTCAGCGCCTCCGGCAGCACGGCGGTCTCGTCGACGAGCAGCCCGCCATTCAGCAGCGGCGTCAGGACCTGCTCGTGACCGACGGTGCCCGCACCGTCCGTGGCGTACTCCGAGCGCACCACCACGCTCGCGCCCTCCCTGCCCACCGACACCAGGGTGCGTCGCGGTGCGTGCAGGCCCCAGGCGCGCCAGCGGGCGGCGATGCCGCCCCACTCGTCGTTGTCGGTGGGCGCCCGCCACAGCGTCAGCACGGGCGGTGCGGTGAGCAACGGGTGCCGGAGCAGCCCGGCTTCGTCGAGTTCCACCACCCCGCCCGGGGCGAGCACGGCGCCCGCCCGGGTGAGCAGGTCCCGGTGGTCCTCGTCGAGCACCACCTGCGGGGCGCACACCAGCGTGCCGCGCGGCGCCCAGGGCAGGTCCTCGGCCGTCGTGACCCGCAGGGTCAGGTGCGAGTCGCCGTGCGGCAGCAGGCTGGTGGGCAGCGGCACCACCGCGCTCTCCCCCGGCGCAAGGTCCGGCAGCCGGACGGGGGCGGTGCCGGAGTCACCGATGTGCCACCGCGCGCTCAACCACGCGAGGCCCGTGAAGTGCTGCCGGTTCGTGATCCGCGCCCCGCGGTGGTCGGGGGTGAGCTCCAGCCGCAGCGGGGCGGCGATCTCACGGTGCTCGGCCATCGCGGGCTTGGGCGTCCGGTCGGGCAGGACGAGGCCGTCGGCGCAGAAGGCGCCGTCGTTCGGCGTGTCCCCGAAGTCGCCGCCGTACGCCCAGCGGTAGCCCGGCGCGGCGAAGCCGTCCGCGTACGCGCCGGCGGGCGCGTCGGGCCCGGCCGGGAGACCGGCCCGCTCCCCGGTGAGCCGCTGGAGGATGCCGTGGTCCCGGAACTCCCAGACGAAGCCCCCCTGCAGGCCCGGGGTGGACTCGATGGCCCGCCAGTAGTCGGCCAGGGAGCCGTTGCTGTTGCCCATGGCGTGCGAGTACTCGCACAGGATGAGCGGCTTGGAGTGCGGGCCGGCCGTGATCTCCTCGATGGAGGCGTACATCGGGCAGATGATGTCGCTCGCGGACTGCTCCCGCTCCCAGTCGTCCTTGATCGCGCCCTCGTACTGCACGGGCCGGGTCGGGTCGGTGCGCCGCAGCCAGCCGGCGGCGGCGTCGTGGTTGGCGCCGTGGTCGCTCTCGTTGCCCAGCGACCAGACGACCACGCTGGGGTGGTTGCGGTCGCGCAGCACCATCCGGGCCACCCGGTCGGTGAACGCCCCCAGGTAGCGGGGGTCGTCGGCCAGTTCGTGGGCGTGGTCGTGGGTCTCGATGTCGGCCTCGTCCACGACGTACAGGCCGAGTTCGTCGGCGAGCGAGAGCAGCGCCGGGTCGGGCGGGTAGTGCGCGGTGCGCACCGCGTTGAAACCGTACCGCTTGAGCAGGCACAGGTCGGCCCGCATCTCCTCGGCGTCGACCACACGCCCGGTCAGCGGGTGGAAGTCGTGCCGGTTGACGCCGCGGAAGTAGACCCGGACGCCGTTGACCAGCAGGTCGGCCCCGGTGATCGCCACGCTGCGGAAGCCGATGCGGTGGCGCGACTCGTCGGCCACGCTGCCGTCCGCACGGTGCAGCCGCACGGTCAGGTCGTACAGGTGCGGGGTCTCGGCGGTCCAGGGGCGCACACCGGGCACGGTGGCCCGGATGCGGGCCTCGCCGAGGAAGTCCGAGACCCGCTCGCTCGCGACGTTGGCCCGCGCGAAGGCCTCGTCGGCCGGGAGCCGCAGGATGCCGTCCGGGGTGCACAGCAGTCCGGAGACGCTCCATCCCGCCGGGAGCGCGCCCGCCCCGCTGCGGACCTTGACGGCGACGTCGAGGGCGCCGCCGGGCACGGCGGTGATCCCCACGTCCGCCAGGTGGAGGAGGTCGGTGGCGTAGAGGTGGACGGAGCGGGTGATGCCGCCGTGCCACCACTGGTCCTGGTCCTCCAGGAAGGTCGCGTCGGACCATTTGACGACGGTCAGGCGCACGGTGTTGCGCTCCCCCGGGCGGAGCGCGTGCGTGACGTCGAACTCCGAGGCGAGGCGGGAGTCCTTGCCCACCCCGACGGCGGTGCCGTTGACGTGCGCGATCAGCACGCTCTCGGCGGCCCCGACGTGGAGCACGACGCGCCGCCCCGCCCAGTCGGCGGGCACCTCGGCCTCCCGCTCGTACACCCCTGTCGGGTTGCGCCCGGCCGGCGGTGAGGGCGGCAGGTCGGGGAAGGGCATCGTCACGTTGGTGTAGTGCGGCAGGTCCCGCACACCGTGGACGTCGTCGAAGTCCTGGACGGTCCAGCAGCCGGGCACGTCCGTCTCGGCCCAGCGGCCCGCGAGCGGGGTGCGCGGGGTGGGCAGCAGCTGGAAGCGCCAGCGTCCGTCCAGGGGTACGCACGGGGCGTCGGGGCGGACGACCGCGTGCATGGGCAGCCGGCGCCACCCGGTCAGCTCGGGGGCGTCCCAGGGGTCGATCGGAACGGCGGGCTCTGCTGCGGCGGGACGGCGGTCCTGCATGGGGGTTCCCTCCCGGGAGCGGTCGGTTCGCGGTGGGGGCGCGGTGACGGCGGGCCCGTGGGAACGAGGACCGGGGCGGCGTCGCCGGGGATGACCCGGCGGCCGCGGGTCGGGGCCCGCGGTGCGGCGCGATCGGCGCCGGGGAGGACAAGGGTCCGCTGTGACGGCACGGGGTGGCGGCCGGGCGGCGCGTCGTCGGGCGCGGGCGTGGTGCGCCCGCCCCCGACGGCCCGGAACGGTGGGGCGGCCGGTGGCCGGTGGCCGGACCGCTCCGGGCGGTGGGGCGGCTACGCGCTCGGCGTGAGACGCAGGGTGAGGATCTGGAACGGCCGCAGGGCCAGCCGGATCCCGCCGTCGGGCCCGAGCTCCGCCGCCTCCCCCTCCAGCGGGCGTTCCAGCAGGTCCGTGACCTGCACCCGCGCCACGGGGAACGAGGCCCGCAGGGTCGTCGCGGCGCGCCCGCCGAGGGACTCGTACAGCCGGACGACGACGTCGCCGGAGCGGTCGTCGGCGAGCTTGACCGCCTCGATCGCGGCCCGCGTGCCGTCGAGCGTCACCAGCGGCGCGGCCGGCCTCGCGTCCGCGGCCCCGGCGGTGACCCGCAGCGGCAGGTTGAGCTCGTAGCCGCCCGCCACGGCGTCCTCGACGGCCGCGCCGGGCAGCAGCGCGTACGTCATGCGGTGCGGGCCCTGGTCGGCGTGCGGGTCGGGGACGCGGGGCGCGCGGACGAGGCTGAGCCGCAGCGTCGTGGTGGTGCCGCCGTCCTCGCGTGAGGTGCGGCCCACGTCGTGGCCGTAGGTCGAGTCGTTGAGCACGGCCACGCCGTACCCGGGCTCCGCGACGTGCGCCCAGCGGTGGCAGAAGACCTCGAAACGGGCCGCGTCCCAGCTGGTGTTGGTGTGGGTGGGCCGGAAGACGTGCCCGAACTGGATCTCGGCGGCGCTGCGGTCGGCGTGCACGTCCAGCGGGAAGGCCGCCTTGAGGATCTTCTCGCTCTCGTGCCAGTCGATCTCCGTGTCGAAGTCGATCCGCGGGCTGCCCGCGCGCAGCCGTACGGTCTGCGCGAGGCGGGAGCCGCCGAAGGACCGCTCGACGCGGATCGCGCCGACGAGCGGGCCCTCCTCGACGACGGTGATCGCGTCCGCGGCCGTCAGGTCGGTGTACTGCCGCCGGTAGTGGCGGTCGATGTCCCAGGCGTCCCACTGGTTGGGCAGGTCGGTGTGGAGCCGCAGCAGGTTGCCGCGCTCGCCGGGGGCCAGCACCTCGCGGCCCGCTCTCAGGTCGAACACCGAGGTGAGCAGCCCGTCGTCGTCGAGTTCGACGCGGACCAGCCCGTTGTCCAGGACGCGTTCGGTGACGGTCACCCTCCCGTCCGGCTCGGCCGCCACGACCGGCCCCGCCCCGGAGGCGGGCAGCTCGGCGAAGACCGCCACCCGGCCGTCGGAGAGCGGCTGGCCCTCGGCTCCGTCCGGCGCCGCCGGCACGGCGACGACCTCCGCCCGGGGCCGCGGTGAGGTGTTGAACACCCACGGCGCCGACGGCCCGGTGCCGGGGTCGCCGGCCACCACCGCGGCGGCGCCCGCGGTGATCGCCTCCAGCTCCTCCTTCAGGCGGGCGTAGGTCGCCTCGGCCTCGCGGTGCACCCAGGCGATGGAGGAGCCGGGCAGGATGTCGTGGAACTGGTGGAGCAGGACCGTCTTCCACAGCCGGTCGAGGTCCTCGTACGGGTACGCGTACGAGGGGTCGCGCAGCGCGGCCGTGGCGGCCCACAGCTCGGCCTCGCGCAGCAGGTGCTCGCCGCGCCGGTTGCCGGACTTGGTGCGGGCCTGGCTGGTGTAGGTGGCGCGGTGCAGCTCCAGGTAGAGCTCGCCGGACCACACCGGGGCGTCCTCGTACTCCGCGCGGGCCTCGCGGAAGAAGGTGTCCGGGTTTTGGACGACGACCTTGGCCGAGCCCTCCAGGTCGCGCAGCCGCCGGGCCTTCTCCAGCATCTCGCGGGTCGGACCGCCCCCGCCGTCGCCGTGGCCGAAGGGGACCAGGGAGCGCGTGCCGCCGCCCTTGTCGGCGTAGTTGCGGACGGCGTGGGCCATCTCCTCGCCGGAGAACACCGCGTTGTAGGTGTCGACGGGCGGGAAGTGCGTGAAGATGCGGGTGCCGTCGATGCCCTCCCACCAGAAGGTGTGGTGCGGCATCTTGTTCGTCTGGTTCCACGAGATCTTCTGCGTGAGGAACCACTCCATCCCGGCCAGCCGGGCGATCTGCGGGTAGGCGCCGGTGTAGCCGAAGGAGTCGGGCAGCCACACCCCCCGGCACTCGACGCCGAACTCCTCGGCGAAGAAGCGCTTGCCGTGGATCAGCTGGCGGGCCATCGCCTCGCCGCCCGGCAGGTTGCCGTCGGCCTCCACCCACATGCCGCCGACCGGCACCCAGTTGCCGGCCTTCGCCGCCTCCTGCATGCGCCGGTACACCTCGGGGTTGCGCTCCTTGACCCAGGCGTACTGCTGGGCCTGGGAGCAGGCGAACACCAGCTCCGGGTAGTCGGACGCGAGCGCGGTGACGTTGGAGAAGGTACGGGCCGTCTTGCGCCTGGTCTCGCGCAGCGGCCACAGCCACGCGCTGTCGATGTGGGCGTGGCCGACCGCGGACAGCGTGTGGGCGCTGGCGTGGGCGGGCCGGGACAGCACCCCGGCGAGTTCGGCGCGGGCCGCGGCGGCGGTACCGGCGACGTCGGCGATGTCGAGGGCGTCGAGCATCCGCTCCAGGGCGCGCAGCAGTTCGTGGCGGCGCGGCTCGGCCGTGGACAGCTCGCGCATCAGCTCGCCGGCGACCTCGATGTCGAGGACGAGGTGCCACACGTCCTCGTCGAGGACGGCGAGATCGGCGCGGGCCATCGTGTACAGCGGCTCGGCGGGGGCGGTGAGCCGGTCGCCGAGCGGGGTCGGCAGGAAGCCCTTGGCCAGGACGTCGGGGTTGGCGGCGGCCTCCAGCAGCAGTTCCACCGGTTCACCGCCGGCCGCGGGGTTCGCCACGGGCACGTACTGGTTGCGCGGCTCGATGCCCTTGACCGGGGTGCCGGAGGCGTCGTGGACCAGGGCCTCGGCCTGGCCGCCGGGCCAGTCACCGATGAAGCCGAGGTCGAAGACGGCCTCCACGCGGCGGCCTGCCCACTCGGCGGGGACGGTGCCCCGGGCGCGTATCCAGCTGGTCGACCAGGGGGTGCCCCAGCGGTCGCCGGTCGCGAAGGGCACGTACTCGGCGGCGAGTGCCTCGCCCACGGGCACCGGTTCGCCCTCCACGTGCCACGCGGTGAGCGTCAGCGGTACCGACGCGCCGTACACCGCGGGGCGGATGCGCTGTTCCAGGACGCGGTCGAGGCGCGCCTCGACCTGCTTGCGGTCGTCGTGCATGGGCTGGTCCCCTCAGTCCCGGAGGTAGGCGAGGTCGGGTACGTGCTTGCGGTATCCGTCGAGCAGGCGCCGCGCGACGGCGACGGAGTCGACGAGCGGGTGCAGCGCGAAGGCCCGCAGTGCGGCGGCGCCGTCGCCGGTGGTGGCGGCGGTGATGACGTCGCGCTCGACGGCCTTGACGGCGGTGACCAGGCCGACGGCGTGGCCGGGCAGCGGGTCGCCGACGATGGGGCGGGCCCCGTTGGCGTCCACATGGCAGGGCACCTCGACGACGGCCTCGGAGTCGAGCGGCTCGAGGGCGCGGCGGTTGCGGACGTTGAGGATCAGCGTGGTGCGCTCGTCGAGGGCGATGGCCCGCATCAGGGCGAGGGCGACCTTCTCGTAGCCGCCGGACTCCAGGTCGCACGAGTCGCGTTCACCGGCCCCCGCGGCCTCGCGGACGTCGGCGCCGTAGGTCGTCTCGCGCTCCAGGCGGGTGGCGTCCCAGGCGGCGAAGGGTTCCGTGCCCGGGGCGCGCATCTTCTCGTAGAAGCGCCGCTGCTGCTCCAGGAGGAAGGCGCCGCGGGTGTGCTCGGCGTCGCGCGCGGCGGCGACGGCCTCGCGGTTGGAGTAGTAGTAGTTCAGGTACTCGTTGGGCACCGAGCCCAGGGTGCGCAGCCAGTCGGCGCCGAAGAGCTTGCCCTCCTCGAAGGAGGTGAGCGCCGCCTCGTCGGCCAGCAGCCGCGGGAGCAGGTCGACGCCGTCCACGCGGACCGCCCGCAGCCAGCCGAGGTGGTTCAGCCCCGCGTAGTCGAACCAGGCCCGGCCGGGGTCGATGCCGAGGGCGCGCGCCACCCGCCTGCCGAGGCCGACCGGCGAGTCGCAGATGCCGATGACGCGGTCGCCGAGGTGGTGGGACATGGCTTCGGTGACCAGGCCGGCGGGGTTGGTGAAGTTGATGACCCAGGCGTCGGGGGCGAGCCGCGCGATGCGGCGGGCGATGTCGACGGCGACGGGAACGGTGCGCAGCCCGTAGGCGATGCCGCCGGCGCCGACCGTCTCCTGGCCCAGGACGCCCTCGTCGAGGGCGACGCGCTCGTCGACGACGCGCCCGGCGAGGCCGCCGACGCGGATCGCGGAGAACACGAAGTCGGCGCCGGTGACGGCCTCGTCGAGGTCGGTCGTGACGGTGACCTCGGGCGCGTCGGGGTATCCCTGCGCCTGCTGCCGCAGCACCCGGACGATGGCGTCCAGCCGTGCGGGGTCGAGGTCGTGCAGGGTGACGTGGGTGACCCGGCCTTCCGCGCGGTCCTCCAGCAGGGCGCGGTGGACCAGCGGGACGCGGAAGCCGCCACCGCCGAGAATCGTGAGCTTCATACCTCGACTACCTCCACCCCCGCCTCGCGCAGCGAGGTCCGGGTCGTCGCGTCCGCCGGGGCGTTGGTCACCACGACGTCGATGTCCTCCGGCCCGCACACCCGGGCCATGCCGGTGCCGGGGAACTTCCCGGCGTCCGCCACGAGCAGCACCTGGTCGCTCGCCGCGATCATGGCCCGTTTGACGGGCACCTCCACGGCGGTCGTGTCCAGTATCTGCCCGTCCGGACGGATGCCGCTGGTGCCCATCACCAGCCGGTCGGCCCGGACCTGGCGCAGGTTGTCCTCGGTGAGGAAGCCGACCAGGGAGCGGTACTCGCGGCGCACCACCCCGCCGAGCAGCACCAGCTGCACGTCCTTCTCGTCCTGCAGCTCCTCGTAGACCGCGAGGTTGCTGGTGATCACCGTGAGCGAGCGGCCGCGCAGGTGCCGGGCGACCCGCAGCGCGGTCGTCCCGATGTCGAGCAGGACGGTCTCACCGTCCTGGATGGTCTCGGCGCAGCGGACGGCGATGGCGTCCTTGGCCTCGACGCGGACCGCGGCGACGTCGGGGAACGGGTCGTCCTCGCCGGTCAGCGGGACCGCGCCGCCGTAGACGCGCTTCAGCAGGCCCTCGTCCTCGAGCTGGATGAGGTCGCGGCGGATCGTGGCCTGGCTGGCGCCGATCCGTTCGGCCAGCGCGGTCACCGAGGTGGGGCCGTCCGACCGCAGTGCGCGGAGGATCAGCTCATGTCGTCGGTCGGGGAGCATGCCCCGAACCCTACCCGGGCTCTCTGCAAAGTCAATCAAAGTCGAGCAGGTTTGTGATTGACCCTTGTCAAACCACTGCACAGCATGCAAGCTCTTGCCTACTTCAGGCCAGGACGTCCCCCCGTCCGGGCCTGGACCGGGGGGACACGAAGCACCGGCCGCGCTCCGCGCCGGTGCCCCTGGAGAGGTAGGTCGCAATGCCGCGGTCGACACACGCCGGCAGCACCCGGGAGGAGGCAGCCGATGTCTTCCTGTCAGGGCTGCTCTTCTTCGACCTGGGTTTCACCGGGCTCCCCTCGGCACCCACCCCGGGCGCCGAGGTGTGGACCAAGGACATGGGCACCTCCCCCGGCGGGATCGCCAACTTCGCGGTCGCGCTGAGCAGGCTGGGGCTGCGTACGTCGCTGTCCGCGGCCTTCGGCGAGGACCTGCTCGGCACGCACCTGTGGCACGAACTGTCCGTCACCGAGGGCGTCGACCTCTCGCGCTCGCGCCGGTTCGCCGGGTGGCCGACGCCGGTGACCGTCTCCCTCGCCTACGAGGGCGACCGGGCGCTGGTCACCCACGGCCAGGAGCCGCCGCTCGGCCCGGACGCGATGATCGGCGAACCGCCGCCCAGCCGGGCCGCGATCGCCCACATCGGCGCCGAGCCGCTGGAGTGGGTGGGGCGCGCGCACGCCGCGGGCACCCTGGTCTTCGCCGACGTCGGCTGGGACCCCTCGGAGCGCTGGAGCCCGGCGGTACTGGAGCAGCTCGCCCTGTGCCACGCCTTCATGCCCAACGCCGACGAGGCGATGGCCTACACCCGCACCACCACCCCGCGGGCGGCGTTGTCCCGGCTGGCCGACCTGGTACCGCTCGCCGTGGTCACCGACGGCGCCGCGGGCGCCCTGGCGGTGGACTCCTCGACGGGCGAGACGGCGTCGGTACCGGGCCTCGCGGTGGACGCCGTCGACACCACCGGCGCGGGCGACGTCTTCGGTGCCGGGCTGGTCGCCGCCACCCTGGCCGGCCGGCCGCTCGCCGACCGGCTGCGCTTCGCCAACCTTGTCGCCGCGCTGTCCGTCGGGCGCATCGGGGGCGCCGCCGCCGCACCGGACCTGGCCGCCGTCGGCCGCTGGTGGCGGGCCGTGCGCGACTCCCCCGGCAACGACGGACTGCGCTCCGCGTACGCCTTCCTCGACCACGCCGTGCCGGCCGCCGCGACGACCGCCGCGGGCCCGCACCACGCCGATCAGCCCGAGCAGTAGGAGAACCCCGTGGACCTTTCCCGCAGACGATTCCTGCAGGCGACCGTGCTCACCGCCGCGGCCGCCGGCCTCACCGCCGCGTGCGGCGGAGGCGGCGCGGGCGGCACCAGGAACGGCAAGAACCTCACGCTCTGGTACTGGGGCGGCGGGCTGAGTGACAAGGTTGTCAAGGACGCGCAGGCGCACTTCACCGAGGTGACCCTGAAGTCCGCGCAGATAGGCGGCGACTTCAAGCAGAAGCTGCTCACGACGCTGACCGGCGGCCAGTCGGTGCCCGACATCACCGGCATCAAGGGCGAGGACATGGCCTCGTTCCTGCCCAACGCCAACCGCTTCCTGGACCTGAACGAACTGGGCTTCAAGGACATCGCCCCGCAGTACCTGGAGTGGAAGACCAAGCTGGCGCGGAGCGAGGACGGCCGGCAGATCGGCTTCCCGATCGACATCGGCCCCACCGCGATGTTCTACCGCGCGGACTTCTTCGAGCAGGCCGGGCTGCCCTCCGAGCCGAGCGAGGTCGCGGCGCAGATCAAGACCTGGGACGACTGGTTCGACGCCGGCCGGGAACTGCACAAGGCGGTGCCGTCGGCGTCGCTGATCAACAGCGCGAGCGCGGTCTTCGACATCGCCGTCGGGCAGGGCACGCAGCGCTTCATCGACGCCGACAACCACTTCGTCGGCGACCAGGACCACATCCGCACCGCCTGGGACCTGGCCGTCCGGCCGTACCAGCTGGGGCTCGACGCCAAGATCAACGACAACAGCTGGAACGCGGCCATCGCCAAGGGCACCCTGGCGACCGAACTCGGTGCCGCCTGGCACGCCCTGGACATCTCCTCCGCCGCCCCCGACTCCAAGGGCAAGTGGCGGGTGGCCCCGATGCCGGGCGGCCCGTCCAACCTCGGCGGTTCGTTCCTGGCGCTGCCCCGCCAGTGCCGCAACCCCGAGCAGGCCTTCAAGGTCGTGAGCTGGCTGCTGAGCCCCGCCAACGACGCCCGCGGCTTCGCCGACGCCGCGATCTTCCCGGCCGCCCCTGCCGCGTACGCCATGCCGCAGATGACCTCCGGCGACCCGTACTTCGGCGGTCAGAAGACCATCGACGTCTTCGGGCCGGCCGCCAAGGCGATCCCGGCGGCGTACGAGGCCCCGGCGGACGCGGCCGTCATGGCCACGTTCAAGACCGAGCTGACCAACATCGAGACCAAGGGCAAGAAGCCGGACGACGCGTGGAAGGACGCGGTGGACCAGGCCAAGCAGATCGCGCAGCGGCAGGGCGTGCGCTGACATGGCGGCGCCTCCGACCACCGGCCCCGGCTCCGTCGCGGTGGGCACCACCGACGGCGGGGCGGGGCGGCCGCGCTTCCGTCCGCGCCGTTCCGCGCCCGCGCACCATCTGCCGCCGGCGCCGCGCGCCGCCCGGCGCGGGGTGCTCTCCTTCTGGCCGCAGTACCTGGCGATCTCGCCGTTCTACCTGGTCTTCGGCGTGTTCATGCTCTGGCCGGTGTTCTACTCGCTCTACCTGGCCTTCCAGCGCTGGGACGGCATCGGCGAGATGCAGTTCGTCGGGTTGCAGCAGTTCCGCTTCCTGATGGACGACCCGGTCTTCTGGCTGTCGATCCGCAACACCCTGGCCATCTGGGTGCTGTCGACGGTGCCGACGCTCTTCGGGGCGCTGGTGCTGGCCACGCTGCTCAACTCCGTGCGGCGCTTCAAGTCCTTCTACCGGATCGCGCTCTTCCTGCCGAACGTCACCTCGATCGTCGCCATCGCGATCTTCTTCGGCGCGGTCTTCAGCAACAACTTCGGCCTGGTCAACGCGATCCTGCACATGGCGGGCCTGCCCGAGGTCCAGTGGATGAGCAATCCGTGGACCATCAAGCTGGTCATCGCACTGCTGATGACCTGGCAGTGGACCGGCTACAACATGATCATCTATCTGGCGGGGATGCAGGCCATCCCCGGCGAGGTCTACGAGGCGGCGAGGATCGACGGGGCGGGGCCGGTGCGGACCTTCTTCCGCATCACGGTGCCGATCCTGCGTCCGGTCATCCTCTTCACCGTGGTCATCTCGACGGTCAACGGTCTGCAGAGCTTCACCGAACCGCAGGTGCTGTTCGGCAGCAACGCGGCCAACGCCAATCTCGGCGGCCCCGGCCAGGCCGGCCTGACCACACTGCTCTACTTCTACCAATCCGCCTTCTCCAACAACGACTTCGGCTACGGCGCCGCCATCGTCTGGGCGTTCTTCGTGCTCATCCTGGTGCTCGTCGCCGTCAACTGGCGCCTCGTACAGCGCGGGAGGAAGTCATGACGCGCACCGCACGGTCGCTGCGGCCCAAGGGGCTCTACCCCCACCTCGTGCTGATCGCCGCGGTCCTCGTCTCGATCTTCCCGTTCTACTGGACGATCGTCATGGCGACCAACACCACGCGCGACATCTACCGGACGCCGCCCAAGGTCTCCTTCGGCCCGCACCTGCTGGACAACGTCCGCACGGTGCTCGAAAGCGTCGACTTCTTCGGCTCGATGCTCAACACGCTGGCCGTCGCCTGCGTCTCGACCCTGCTCGTGCTCTTCGTCGACTCGATCGCGGCGTTCGCCTTCGCCAAGTTCGACTTCCCCGGACGCAGGTGGCTCTTCGGGGTGCTCCTCGTCTTCATGATGCTGCCGCTGCAGCTGGCGATCATCCCGCAATACCTGATCATGATGCACCTGGGCTGGCTCGGCACGCTCAAGGCGCTCATCCCGCCCGCGCTCGCCAACGCCTTCGGCATCTTCTGGCTGCGCCAGTACATCAGCGGCGGCGTTCCCGACGAACTCCTCGACGCCGCCCGCATGGACGGCTGCGGCTTCCTGCGCCAGTACTGGCACGTGGTGCTGCCCATGATCCGCCCGGCGCTGGCGTTCCTCGGCATCTACGCCTTCGTCAACGCCTGGAACGACTACGTCTGGCCGCTGATCGCCCTGGTCAACCCCGAGCACATCACGCTCCAGGTCGCCCTGGCCCAGCTCAACGTCGGCCGCTCCACCGACTACAGCGTCGTGATGGCCGCCGTGCTGCTCGCCTCGGCGCCCCTGGTGCTGGTCTTCGCGCTCTTCGCGCGGGGCTTCATCGCGGGCGCGACCGAGGGGGCCGTCCGCGGTTGACCGCACGGCTCCCGGGGCACCGCCGTTCGCCGCGGTGCCCCGGGCGGGCGGTCAGCCCGTCCGCACCGTGACCATGCCGTTCCCGGTGGTGGCGGTGATCCTGCGCGCCGACGACGCATCGGTCGGCACGCTCACCTCGCTCATCCCGACGCCGGTCCGGGCGCGCACGTCGTAGGCGGTTCCGGGGGGCACGGTGACGGTGACCATGCCGTTCCCGGTCGTGGTGGTGACCTCCTCCGGCGCGGCCTCGAAGGTCGCCTCCACCGTGCCGTTCTCGCTCGTCAGCGAGGCCCGGCGGGCCCCGAGGGCGGTGCCGGTGACTCCGCCGTTGCCGGTGCCGAGGTCGACCGCGCCGGTGACGCCGTCCGCCTCGACCTGCCCGTTGCGCACCCTGACGGTGACGGGCGTCGAGGCGGGCACTCTGACGACGTAGTCGACCTTGCACGGCCGGCTGTTCCCGCACCCGGAGCCGGTCAGTCTCAAGGTGCCGCCCTCGACCCGATGGCGGGTGGCCGGCTTCACGGCGCCGTACTCCAGGGTCTCGGTCACCGACATCGGCCCGCTGCCCACGGTGATCCGCACGGAACCGTTCTCGTTGCGCACGTCGAGCGCCTTCGCGCCGGAGATCTCGTAGGAGCGCGGGGAGGACCCGTCGGTCGCGCCGCCGGGCGACCCCTTCCCCGAGGGGACGGCGGAGCCGGTGACCTCGGCACCGGGTGCCCCGTCGCCGCCCGCGTCGCAGGACGCCAGGAACCCCGTCGCCGCGAGTGCCAGGACGACCGCCACCACGCGCCAACTCTTCACCACTGCCTTCTCCTTGCACGTCGTCAACCATCGCCCCATGCGGAGCATATAGCTGCAAAGGGGGCATTCCCGATCCCCCGATGGAGTGACTGGCCCGCCGATGCGTGGGTACACGCGCTTCGACCGCGGTGCGGCGAACGGGTGGCAGCGGGCGCCCGGGCGGCGCGCGGGGCGGGCCCCCGGCGCCGCGGCCGGTAGACCTGGCGGGCGGGGCGGCGGACGGGAACGGGAGGGCAGGATGCGGCGCAGGGCGGCCGAGGTGACGGGGTGGCTGCTCGTGCTGCTCGCCCTGTACGTGGTGCTGATCGGGCCGGTCACGGTGCTGGAGGTCGGGGTCGGCGCGGCCGGCGCGCTGCTGGCCGGCATCGCCGCGCGCACGGTGCGGACGGCCTCCGGCGCGACGCCGGGCGGTGCGCGGCACGCGGCGCGTGCGGTGCGCGCCTGGCCGGGCGCGGTGCTCGCGGAGACCTGGCAACTGGCCGTCGCCGCCTTCGGCGGGCGGGCCCACCGCGGCGGGCTGCACACGCTGCGACTGCCCGAGGGCGTGGGGGCGGGATGGGCGACCGCGGCGCTGTCCGCGACGCCGGGCGCGGTCGTGGTGGACGTCGACGACAGCGGCGAACGCGTCGTCACGGTGCACCGGCTCGGCGCCGGGACGTCGGCGATGGAGCGCGCACTGGGGGCCGAGGAGGTACGGGGATGAACGCCTGGCTGATCGCGGCCACCGTACTCATGGCCGCCGGGCTCGGCCCGTGCGCCTGGCTGGCGCTGCGCGGGCCGGCGCACGTCCGGCTCGCCGGCACGAGCTTGGCGACGACCCTGGTGGCGGTCGTCTTCCTGCTGCTGGCCCAGGGGTTCGGGCGCTCCTCGTACACCGATCTCGCGCTGGTGCTCGCCGTACTGGGTCCGGTGGGCACCCTGGTCTTCACCCGCTTCCTGGCCGGGGAGCCGCACGAGGGTGGCGGTGCGGCGACATGACGACACGTCACGTCATCGCGGTGGCCCTGCTGGTCGTGGGCTGCGCGGTGCTCCTGCTGTCCGCCGCGGCCCTGGTCCTGCTGCCCGGCCCCTACCGCCGCCTGCACGCCCTCTCCCCCGCCGGCGCGCTCGGCGCCCCACTGGTGGCGCTGGCCCTCGCGGTGGAGACGGGACCGGGCCGGGCCGCCCTGAAGCTCCTGTTCGTCGGGCTGCTGCTGGCCGCCGGCGGCACCGTGACCACGATGGCGCTCGGGCGGCTGACCGTGCGCATGGACGAGCGAAGGGAACCCTCCACGTGACGGGCACCGATGCGCCGGCCGTGATCGCGCTCCTGCTGGTGGCGGTCACCGCCACGGCGGCCGTACTGACCCGCGACCCGGTGCGGCAGTCCGTCGTCCTGGCCTTCCTGGGCCTGGCGCTCGCGCTGCTGTTCACCGTGTTCCAGGCCCCCGACGTGGCGCTGTCGCAACTGGCCGTCGGCTCGGTTCTGACGCCGCTGCTCATCCTGCTCACCGTGCGCCGGGTCCGGCGCGGGCCCGCGGCCGAGCGGGACGGGCGGACCGGGCGGCGCGGGCGGGACGGCCGGTGAGGCGCGCCACGCGGATCCGGCTGTTCGCGGTCGCCGCCGCGGTGCTGTTCGCCGGCTGGGCACTGGCCTGTGCCGAACTGCCCCCGTTCGGGGGTGACGTCCACCCCTACGGCGAGCGGGCGGTCTCCGCGGCCCTGTCCCGGCACACGGCGAACGTGGTCTCCTCGGTCAACTTCGACCAGCGGGCCTTCGACACCCTCGGCGAGGAGTCGGTGCTGTTCGCGGCGGTCCTGGGGGCCACCGTGCTGCTGCGACTGGCCCGCGACGAGCGCAAGGTCGGCCCGGCGCCCCGGTCGGTGCTGCCGGCCACGCGGCTGTTCGGCGCGCTGCTGCTGCCGGTGGCGCTGCTGACCGGCTGGTACGTCGTCGCGCACGGCCAGTTGAGCCCCGGCGGCGGCTTCCAGGGCGGGGTGGTGCTGGCCGCGGGCCTGCACCTGGCGTACGTGGCCGCCGACTACCGGGTGCTGGGCCGGGTGCGCCCGCTGGCCGTCCTGGAGGTGACGGACGCCCTCGCGGCGGCGGCGTTCACCGCGCTGGGGCTGGTGGGGCTGGCGGTGGCCGGCGCGTACCTGGCCAACACGCTGCCGCTGGGGACCTTCCGCGACCTGGCCTCCGGCGGGCTCGTGCCGCTGATCAACGCCGCCGTCGGGGTGGAGGTGGGCTCGGGCGTCGTCGTCCTGCTCGCCTCCTTCCTCGACCAGGCCGTGGAGGTGACCGACAAGTGAGCGTGCTGCCCTACCTCGTGGCCGGCTGGATCTTCCTGGCCGGCATGTACGGGCTGGTGACCAGCCGTGACCTCATCCAGGCCGTGGGCTGCCTCAGCGTCGCCCAGGCCGGGACGTACGTGCTGCTGCTGGCCGTCGGCTACCGGCGCGGCGGCACCGCCCCCGTCTTCTCCGACGCCTCCGTGCACACCCCGGTCGTCGACCCGGTCGTGCAGGCGCTGACCCTGACCGACGTCGTGGTGGGCGCGGTGGTGACCGCGCTGCTGCTCAGCCTGGTCATCCAACTGCGCAAGCGGCACGGCACCCTGGACCCGGAGTCGCTCACCGGGCTGAAGGGCTGAGGGCGCCGACCGTGGGGCCGGACGCCCTGCTGCCGCTGGCCGTCGCCGTTCCGCTGCTCGGCGCGGTCCTGCTGGCCGTGTGCGGCCGATGGCTGCCGCGGCTGGGCTGCGACCTGCTGGCGACGGTCTGCGCCGCGGCGGAGGTGGTGGTCGTGGCGGCGCTGTGGGCGCGGGCGGGCGACGGGCTGTCCGTGGCGTGGCTCGGCGGCTGGCGGCCGCAGGCCCCGGGCGGCCACGGCGTCGGCGTCGTCCTCGCCGCGGACCGGGTGGGTGGCGGGATCGCGCTGCTCGCCGCGGTCCTGGTGCTGGCGGTGGTCGTCTACTCGTGGCGCTACTACGCCGAACCGGGCGGCGACCACGCGGGCAACTTCCCCGCGCTGCTGCTGCTCTTCGAGGCGGGCATGTGCGGCTTCGCCCTCACCGGGGACCTCTTCGACGCCTTCGTCTTCTTCGAGCTGATGGGCGTGGTCGCGTACGCCCTGACCGGCTACCGCATCGAGGACCCCCGGCCGCTTCAGGGCGCGCTGACCTTCGGCCTGGTCAACTCGCTCGGCGCGTACGCCTCCCTGATGGGCATCGGCCTGCTGTACGCGCGCACGGGCGAACTGGGCTTCGCCGCGATCGGCCGCGAACTGGCCCGGCACGGCGGGCCGGACGCCCTGGTGGTGTGCGGTTTCGTGCTGGTCGTGACGGGACTGCTGGTGAAGGCCGCGATGGTGCCCTTCCACCTGTGGCTGCCCGACGCGCACGCCGTCGCGCCGACCCCGGTGTGCATGCTGCTGTCGGGCGTGATGGTCGAACTGGGCGTCTACGGGGTCACCCGTGTCTACTGGGCGGTGTTCTCCGGGCCCGGCGGCATCCCGCCGCACGCGCTGCGCGACACCCTGACGGCCTTCGGGGTGCTGACGGCGCTGGTGGGGGCGGTGATGTGCTGGCAGCAGCGGCACCTCAAGCGGCTGCTGGCCTTCTCCACCGTCTCGCACGTGGGCCTGTTCCTGGTGGGCGTCGCCACGCTCACCCCGCTGGGCACGGCGGGAACCGCCGTGTACGTCGCCGGGCACGCCGGGGCCAAGGCCGCCCTGTTCGGCCTGACCGGGGTGCTGCTGGACCGGTACGGCTCGGTCGACGAGCGCGGGCTGCACGGCAGGGCCCGCGAACTGGTGCTGCCCGGCGCGCTGTTCCTGCTGGCCGGGCTGGTGCTCGCGGGGCTGCCACCGTTCGGGACGGGGCTGGGGAAGGCGCTGGCGGAGGACGCGGCGGCGCACTGGCTGGGGTGGCTGCCCGCCGTGTACCTCGTGGCCTCGGCGGTGACCGGCGGCGCCGTGCTGCGTGCCGCGCTGCACGTCTTCCGCGGTGCCGGGCCGCGTCCCCCGGCCCACCCCGGCGGGCCGGAGACCAGCGGCGAGGGCGAGGAGCCGGAGATCCGCGGGCCGCGCCGGGTCGTGCCGGTGATGATGGTCGCCGTCCCGGCGCTGTTGCTGCTCGGCAGCCTCGCGGTCGGCCTCGTGCCCGCGGTGGGCGCCTCCCTGGCCCGTTCCGCGACGGGGTTCACCGATCACGCCGGCTACGCGGCCGCGACGCTCGGCCCGCCGCGGGCGGCCGTTCCCGCCGGGGTCCCGCCCGAGGCCGGGTGGACCCCGGAGGGCGTGCTGCTGGGTCTGCTGTCCACGGCCGCCGCCGCCGCGTTGGCGGCGGCCGCCGTGTGGGGCCCGGCTGCCTCCGGCGACCTGGTGCGGCGCGCCCGCACCGCCGCCTCCGCGGTGACCCGTACGGCCGTGGTGCCGCTGCGCCGGCTGCACTCGGGACTGCCCGGCGACTCCGTCGCCTGGCTGACGGTCGGCGTCGCCGTACTGCTGGTGGCCTTCGGCGCCCAGGCGGGCGGCGGCTGAGACGCCACGCGCGCACCACCGCGCTCCCCAGCGTCCCGTCCGCGCACCCGAGAGGCACCAGGGAACCCGCCCCGAGGCCCACCGAAGGCGGCGGTCCGGCAGAGCGCGCAACGGAGAAGCGGGTCGAGGCGTTCGGGATCCACGTGCCGTTCTGCGTCGGGACCGGGCGCCCGTGCGGGGCACCGGGGCCGCAGGGGGCCGACGCCACCGCGGAGCGGCCCGCCGGGCACGGTGCGGGGGATGTGACGCGTGGCGGTCGTACCGGGCGGCCGCCCTGGGCGGTTACGGTCCGTGCATGGGACCGGGTATCGCGTTCGCGCTGTGTGCCGCCGTGCTGATGGGGACCGCGACGGTGCTCCAGGCCATGGGCGCGCGCCGGGCCGCCGCGGCCGCGCCGGGGGCGCCGTGCGCGGGAGCGCGGACGCTGGTGCGGGCGCTGCGCTGCTGGCCGTTCGTCGCGGGTGTCGGGATGGACGCGCTGGGTTTCGCGGCGGAGCTGGTCGCGCTGCGGTCCGTCGCGCTGTTCGTGGTCGAGGCGGCGCTGGCGTCCTCGCTCGCCGTCACCGCGGTCGTGGCGGCGGTGCTGCTGAAGGTGCGGCTGCGCGCGGCGGAGTGGACGGCGGTCGGCGCGGTGTGCCTCGGGCTCGCGGTGCTGGCCGTCTCCGCGGGCCGGGACGGCGGGAGCGAGGGCGACCCGCGGCTGCGGCTCGCGATCCTCGTCACGGCCGTGGTCCTGGCGGTCGCCGGACGGGTCGTGGAGCGCCGTTCGAAGCGGAGCCGGGCGGCGGTGCTCGGTGCCGTGGCGGGGCTGGCGTTCGGCGTCGTGGCGGTGGCGGTGCGGATGCTGATCGGGTTCGCGCCGGGCGAGCTGCTCGCGGACCCGGCGACGTACGCCGTCGTCATCTCGGGCGTCACCGGATTCGTCTTCCTCGTCGACGCCCTTGCCGCGGGCTCGGTCACCGCGGCGACGGCGGCGATGGTCATCACCGAGTCGCTGTGGCCCGCGCTCTTCGGCGTGGTGTGGCTGGGGGACTCCACGCGGCACGACCGGGCCCCGCTCGCGGTGCTCGGCTTCGCGCTGTCGATCGCGGGCGCGCTGGCCCTGGCCCGGTTCGGGGAGGCGGAGCAGGACGTGCCGCCCGCGTCGGCCGCGGGCGGCACGCCGTAGGACCGGCCGTCGGCCGGCCGGTCAGCGCCCGGGCCACGTCCAGTCGGCGACCTCCGGCAGGTCCGTGCCGTGCTCGCGGATCCACGCGTGGTGCCGCAGCCGGGCGTCCTCCATCAGCTGGCGCACGGGCGCGGCCCGTACCGCGAGTCCCGGCACCCGGTCGATGACGTCCATGACCAGCCGGAAGCGGTCGAGGTCGTTGCGGACGACCATGTCGAAGGGCGTGGTCGTGGTCCCGATCTCCTTGTAGCCGCGCACGTGCAGGTGGGGGTGGCCGGCACGGCGGTAGGCGAGGCGGTGGATGAGCCACGGGTAGCCGTGGTACGCGAAGATCACCGGCTTGTCGCGGGTGAAGAGCGCGTCGTACTCCGGGTCGGCCATGCCGTGCGGGTGCTCGTCCTTGGGCAGCAGCCGGGCCAGGTCGACCACGTTGACCACCCGCAGCGCCAGCTCCGGCAGGTGACGGCGGATCAGCGAGGCGGCGGCCAGCACCTCCTGGGTGGGTACGTCCCCCGCGCAGGCGAGGACGACGTCCGGCTCGCGGGTGCCGTCCTCCGTCCCCGCCCACTGCCACACGCCGGCGCCGCGGGCGCAGTGGGCGCGGGCGGTGTCGAGGTCGAGCCAGTCGAAGCAGGGCTGCTTGCCGGCGACGACGACGTTGACGTAGTCGCGGCTGTGCAGCACGTGCTCGGCGGTCGACAGCAGGGTGTTGGTGTCCGGTGGCAGGTAGACGCGTACGACCTCGGGCGCCTTGTTGAGGATGTGGTCGATGAAGCCGGGGTCCTGGTGGGAGAAGCCGTTGTGGTCCTGCCGCCACACGTGCGAGGTCAGCAGGTAGTTCAGCGAGGCGATGGGCCTGCGCCAGGCCAGTTTCCGGGTGGTGCGCAGCCACTTGACGTGCTGGTTGACCATCGAGTCGACGATGTGGACGAAGGCCTCGTAGCAGGAGAACAGCCCGTGCCTGCCGGTGAGGAGGTAGCCCTCCAGCCAGCCCTGGCAGGTGTGCTCGGAGAGGATCTCCATGACGCGGCCGTGCCGGTCGAGGTGTTCGTCGACGGGAAGGACCTCGGCCTGCCAGGCCTTGCCGCTGGCCTCGTAGACGGCCTGGAGCCGGTTGGAGGCGGTCTCGTCGGGGCCGACGAGCCGGAAGTCGCGGCGTTCGGCGGTGTCGGCCATGACGCGTTCCAGCAGGCCGCCGAGGACCCGGGTGGGCTCGTGCAGGGTGACGCCGGGCTTGTCGACCTCGACGGCGAACCGCTCCAGCGGCGGCACGGGCAGGTCGTGCAGCAGCAGCCCGCCGTTGGCGTACGGGGTGGCGCCGAGCCGCAGGTCGCCCTCGGGGACGCAGGCCAGCACCTGTGCGGTGGGCGCGCCGTGCTCGTCGAACAGTTCCTGCGGCCGGTAGGAGCGCATCCACTCCTCGAGCTGCCGCAGGTGCTGCGGGTTGTCGCGGACCGCGGCCAACGGCACCTGGTGGGCGCGCCAGGTGCCCTCCACGGGCAGGCCGTCGACCTCGGCCGGCCCGGTCCACCCCTTGGGGGTGCGCAGCACGATCACGGGCCAGCGCGGACGCCCGCGCCCCCCGCCGTCGCGACCCCCGCCCTCGCGCCCGCCGCCCTCGCGGGCGGCGCCCTGGATCTCCGCGATGCGGTCCAGGGCGGTGTCCATCGCCTCGGCCATCGCCGCGTGCACGGCCAGTGGTTCGTCCCCGGTGACGTGCAGCGGCTCGTGGCCGTAGCCGCGCAGCAGTTCGTCGAGCTCGCTCTCCGGGATCCGGGCGAGCACGGCCGGGTTGGCGATCTTGTAGCCGTTCAGGTGCAGGACGGGCAGGACGGCCCCGTCGTGGACGGGGTCGAGGAACTTGTTGGAGTGCCAGGACGCGGCGAGCGGGCCGGTCTCGGCCTCGCCGTCACCGATCACGCAGGTGACGACGAGCCCGGGGTGGTCGAAGGCGGCGCCGTAGGCGTGCGAGAGCGAGTAGCCCAGCTCACCGCCCTCGTGGATCGAGCCGGGGGTCTCCGGTGCGACGTGGCTCGGCACGCCCCCGGGGAAGGAGAACTGCCGGAACAGCCGGCGCATGCCCTCCGCGTCGCGCGGGACGTCGGGGTAGGTCCGCGAGTACGTGCCCTCCAGCCACGAGTTCGCGAGGACGGCCGGGCCGCCGTGCCCCGGTCCCCAGACGGCGAGTGCCCGCTGCCCGCGGGCCTTGATCACCCGGTTGAGGTGGGTGTGGACGAGGTTCAGGCCGGGCGAGGTGCCCCAGTGGCCGAGCAGCCGTGGCTTGATGTGTTCGGGGCGGAGCGGTTCGGTCAGGAGCGGATTGGCCATCAGGTAGATCTGGCCGACGGCCAGGTAGTTCGCGGCGCGCCAATGGGCGTCGAGGGCGCGGAGCTCCTCGTCGTGCACGGCTTCCTCCGGGACATCGGGTACGGGAGACCTCTCCTTCCCAGACTCGGCATTCCCGGTGACGGTCCGCTAGGGCCGGACGGGGTCTCTTCCGGGCCGTCCGGACGCCGGCGCGATGTCCGACCCGGGCCCTGATGTGGAGTGCGCGTGCCGGAGGAGGAGGCAGGGAAGATCGCGGATTGAGCGGATCCGGGCGAACCGGACCGCTTTCGGCGCATCCCCGGCACGGCGGGCCGCCAGGCCCTACGTTCCCGGAACCGGCCCCGTGAGGACGCCGCGAAGGACAGGGGGACGACGATGCACGAGACCCGCACCGACACGGCGGCCCCGGCGGTCGGTGACCCGGCCGCCGGGGAGATGTTCCGCGCGCTGCTCGAGGCGGCCCCGGACGCCATGGTCATCGTGGACGGCACCGGCGTCATCAGACTGGTCAACGCCCAGACGGAGTCCCTGTTCGGCCACACCCGGCAGGAGCTGCTGGGCCGCCCCGTCGAGGTACTGGTCCCCGACCGCTTCCGTGGCCACCACCCCGCCTACCGGCACGGCTACGCGGACAACCAGCAGGTGCGGCCGATGGGCGCCGGCTTGGAGCTGTACGGGCTGCGCAAGGACGGCCGGGAGTTCCCGGTCGAGATCAGCCTCAGCCCGCTGCAGACCGCCGACGGCCTGCTGATCTCCGCGGCGGTCCGCGACGTCAGCGAGCGCAAGGCGGCGGAGGAGCGCATCAACGAGCTGGCGGTGCTCGTCGAGTCGTCCCAGGACGCGATCCTCGCCAAGACCCTCGACGGCCGGATCACCTACTGGAACGCCGCCGCGCAGCGGCTGTACGGCTACTCGGCGGAGGAGGCCATCGGCCGGCACGTGTCCATGCTGGCCCCCGCGCACCTGAAGGAGGAGATCGCGGCCCTGCTGGAACGCCTCGCCCGCGGGGAGCGGGTGGAGCACTTCGAGACGCTGCGGGTGACGAGCACCGGCCGCCTGCTGGACGTCGACGTGACCCTCTGGCCGATCCGCGGCCGCGACGGGGCCATCGTGGGCGCCTGCTCCATCGTGCGCGACATCGCCGACCTCCGGCGCGCCGAGGAGGAGCTGACGGAGCTGTACCGGCAGCAGCGGCACATCGCGCTGACCCTGCAGCGCAGCCTCATGGGGTCGCCCGCCGAACCGCCCGGCATGCGCACCGCCAGCCGCTACTTCCCCGCCACGCAGGGCGCCGGGGTCGGCGGCGACTGGTTCGACCTCATCCCGCTGGGCGGCGGTCAGGTGGGCGTGCTCATCGGCGACGTGATGGGACGCGGCCTGGAGGCCGCCGCGGTGATGGGGCAGCTGCGGTCGGCGGCCCGCGCCCTGGCCAAGACCGGAATACCCCCGCGGCAGTTGATGCAGGCGCTCGACGCCTTCGTCACCGACCTGCCCGACCAGCTCGTCACCTGCTGCTACCTGGTGGTGGACCCCGACGCGGGCGAGGTGACGGTCTGCTCGGCGGGACACCTGCCGGTCCTGCTGGTGGACCCGGGCCCGGGCGCGGCCGTCCGCGAACTGCCCGCGCCGATCAGCGTGCCGCTCGGCGTCGGCGAGGTGCCGCACCAGCAGGTGTGCCTGCCGGTTCCGGCCGGGTCGACGCTCGTGCTGTACACCGACGGGCTGGTCGAGACGCCGCGCTCCGACATCGACGAGCAACTGCGCCGGCTCGGCGCGGAGCTGCGCACCTCCTTCGCCCGCTCCCCCGGGCTGGAGGAGGCCGCGGACATGGTGCTGGCCTCGCTCCGCCCCGACGCCGACGGCCACGCCGACGACGTCACACTGCTGCTGGCCCGGCTCCCCGAGGCGCCGCTCGCCGCGACGGCCATGGAGGTGACGGCCGTCCCCTCGGCGGTCGCCGAAGGGCGCGGCTTCGTCCGCGAGACCCTGGCGCAGTGGGGCTGCGCGGGGGTCTCGGACGCCGCCTGCCTGCTGGCCTCGGAGGTCCTCACCAACGCCGTGCGGCACGCCCAGGGGCCGCTGCGGTTGCGGCTGCACCGTACCGAGCGGGAGATCACCGTCGAGGTGACCGACCACAGCACGCACATCCCGCAGCGCCGTCCGGCCGAGCTGGGCGACGAGTCGGGGCGCGGCCTGCTGCTGGTGGAGGCGCTGGCCGCGGGCTGGGGCACCCGGCCTTCCAGCGACGGCAAGACCGTGTGGTTCACCCTCCGGCTGGCGCATGGGTGACGCCGGGGACGGCGGCGCCGGGCGCTTCGGTCATCTCGACGAAGTGCGGGTTGTACATCACGCCGAGCAGGTTCCCGAAGGGGTCGACCGCCGCGCCCGCCACGAAGCCGTGGCCGTGGTCGCGCGGAGCCTCGTGCGGGCGGGCCCCCAGGGAGAGCAGGCGCCCCCAGACCGCCTCGACGTCGTCGACGTGCCAGTAGGCGACCACGCCGGCGGGCGCGGAGGGCGTACGGGAGACGCCCAGCTCCTGGCTGTGGTCACCGAGCCGGAACTCGATGTAGTCCGGTGTGTCGAAGTAGGGCCCGACGCCGAGCAGTTCGGTGTACCAGGCCTTCGCGGCCGCGAGGTCCTCCGCGTGGTAGCGGATGGTGGCCAGACCGCGGAATGTCGTCGTCATACCGTCATGCTCGCGCGCCTTGCGGTCGGTTCCGGTCCGCATCGCGCGAGTCCCGGCGCCCGGACGGCGGTGCGGACGTCACCAGGGCCGCGCGCCGCCCGTCCCGGTCCGGGGCCCGTCCGTAGCATCGGTTCCATGGCAACCCTGTGGGAGCTCATGCGCGACTGCATCCCCGACGACCACGCCCGCCAGGTCACGTCGCGCTTCTACCTCGACGAGGTCATGGCCTCCGCCCAGGCACCGGACCGGGTGGTGGACCTCGGGTGCGGCCGGGGCACCTCGGCCGCGCTCTTCCGCCGGCACGACCCGCAGGTGCGCTGGGTGGGCGTCGACATCAGCGACTCCCCCGAGGCGCGGCAGCGCACCGCCGGCGGCGACCCGGTCCTCCACTACGACGGCGTCCGGCTGCCCTTCCGCACCGGCGCGGTCCCGCTGATCTACTCGCACCAGGTGTTCGAGCACGTCTCCCGCCCCCGGGAGCTGCTGGCCGAGATCGGCCGGGTGCTCCGGCCGGGCGCCGTCTTCATCGGCAGCACCTCGCAGTTCGAGCCGTACCACTCCTTCAGCCTCTGGAACTACACGCCGTACGGTTTCCGGGTGCTGGTCGAGGAGGCCGGGCTGGCCCTGGAGGAGATCCGGCCCTCGCTGGACGGGGTGACCCTCATCATGCGCTCGTACCACGGCCGCCCGTCCGAGTACGGCCGCTACTGGGACGAGACGTCACCCCTGAACGCCGAGATCGACACCTGGGCGCGGCGCACGAAGCGCGGCGCCGCCCTCGCGAACCTCCGCAAGCTCACGTACTGCGGGCAGTTCGCGTTCCGCGTCCGCAAGCCGGCGGACGCCGGCGCGACGGCGCCTGCCTGACGTTCCGCCACCTACGGCACCTGCTGCAACGACTGCGGACCCAGATCCCCCGGCCGGGAGTGGCCCGACAGGGCGAGGGTGAGGTCGAACTCGGCCAGCAGGCAGCGGATGACGTGCTCGACGCCCGCCTGACCGTCGAGGCCGAGGCCGTAGGCGTAGGGGCGGCCGAGGAGGACGGCGGAGGCGCCGAGGGCGAGGGCCTTGAGGACGTCGTCACCGGTGCGGACACCGCTGTCGAAGAGGACGGCGACGCGGTCGCCGACGGCACGGGCCACCGCGGGGAGGGCGTCGGCGGCGCCGATGGCGCCGTTGACCTGGCGGCCGCCGTGGTTGGAGACGACGACGCCGTCCATGCCGGCGTCGGCGGCCAGCCGGGCGTCGTCGGGGTGCTGCACGCCCTTGAGGACGATCGGGCCGTCCCAGTTCTCGCGCAGGAAGGCCAGGTCGGGCCAGGTCTTGCCGGGGTCCGAGAACATGCCGACGAAGTGCAGGACGGCGGCGTTCAGGTCCTGTTCGACGGGCTTGGCCAGGCCCGCGAGGAACGCGGGGTCGGTGAAGTAGTTGGCGGTGCCGATGCCCTTCAGGAAGGGCAGGTACGCCTGGTCCAGGTCGCGCGGCCGCCAGGCGAGCAGCGGGGTGTCGAGGGTGACGAACAGCGCGGTGTAGCCGGCGGCCTTGGCGCGGCCCAGGAAACTGCGCGTCACCTCGCGGTCCTTGGCCCAGTACAGCTGGAACCAGCGTTCCGCGTCGCCCATGGCCTCGGCGACCTCCTCCATGGGCGTGCTGGACGCCGAGGAGAGCACGAACGGCACGCCCTGCGCCGCGGCGGCACGGGCGGCCGCGCGCTCGGCGTCGGGGTGCACGATGGACAGCACCCCGACCGGGCCCAGCGCGAGCGGGGCGGCCAGCGTACGGCCGAGGACCTCGACGGACAGGTCGCGCGCGGACACGTCGCGCAGCATGCGCGGCACGATCCGCAGCCGGTCCAGGGCCTCCCGGTTGGCGCGTTCCGTGCGGCCGCTGCCCGCGCTGCCGGCGACGTAGCCGAAGGGACCGGGGTCCAGGCGCTCGGCGGCCAGCGCCTCCAGCCGTGTCAGGTCGGTGGGGAGCGCGGGCAGCACGCCCGCGAGCCCGTTGAGGTAGATCTCGTACTGGTGGTCCGCCCGGTCGCCCATCCCTGTCCCGTCTCTCGGTGCCGAGAGGAGGACTGTGTCAGCACCGCGACGCCGCGTCCACCGTCCGGTCAGGCCCCCGGCAACTCGGCCGCCATGTCGGCGCGTACGGCCGCGTTGCGGCGGGAGATGACCACCGCGGCGGCGACGGCGCCGGCCGCGAAACAGGCCGCGACCGTCCAGGGGCAGTCCAGTACGTCTCCGGTCACGTGGTCCAGGGAGTAGCGGCCGGGTCCGGCGACACCGATCGCGGCCGCCGTGAAGCCCAGGAACGCCGGGAACTCGAAGCCGCCCGAGGCGGAGAAGAAACCGGCCGGCAGGTGCACGGAGACGGCGCCGGCCATCCCGCCGGCGGCGGCCGCGCCCGCGGCCGGGGTGGCCAGGCCGAGCGCCAGCAGGGTGCCGCCGCCCGCCTCGGCGAGGCCCGAGGCGAGCGCGCTGCGCCGGCCGGGCCGGAAGCCCATGGACTCCATCGCCTCGCCCGTGCCCTCCAGGCCGTGGCCGCCGAACCACCCGAAGAGCTTCTGGGAGCCGTGCGCGACGAGCACCGCGCCGGCCCCGAGGCGCAGCGCGAGCAGTCCGAGGTCCTTGCGGCGGCTGTTGGGCATGGCGGGGTCCTTCCGGGCGTGGTGCGGGGCGGTGGGGGCGCGTACGGCCAGTTTCGGCGCCCGCCGCGGGCCGCGCCGCCCGCGGTGGGCCGTACGGGCGGTCGGGAGGCGGGCCGGGTGGCGGGGCGGGTAGCGGGGCGGAACGCGGGTCAGGAGGCGATGGCCACGGCCTGCCGCACGCAGTCCTCGGAGCCGAGCGCGCGGAGCATGAAGTCGGCGAGGTCGGCCCGGCTCACCCGGGACCCGAGGCCCAGCCGCAGGTCGGGGCCGGTGCGGTAGACACCGGAGTAACGGCCGCCGGTGATCACCGCGGGCCGCACGATCGTCCACAGGTCGCCCTCGGCGCGGATGACCTCCTCCTGCCGGTCCTTGTCCCGCATGAGGGCCGGGATCACCAGCGAGGTCACGACCCGGTACGCGCCGCGCCTGCCGGGCCCGCACCCGTACGCGCCGACGGCCACCAGCCGGCGTACGCCGAGCGCCCGCATGGCGGGGAGGATCCGCCGCATCCCGTCGGCGCAGACGGTCCCGCCGCGCGGGGGACGGGTGCCCAGGGCGCTGAGCACCCCGTCGGCGCCCGCGACGACCCGCCCGACGGCCTCGGCGTCCCGGACGTCGCCGGGCACCACCGTCAGCCGTTCGTGCGGGGTGAGGGCGGCGGGGTCGCGGGCCAGGGCGGTGACCTCGTGGCCCGCGTCGAGCGCCTGCGTGACGAGTTCGCGTCCCACATGACCGGTGGCTCCGAAGATCGCGATACGCATGTCGGCGTGGCTCCGGGTCGGGGAAGGGTCACCAGCCATCCTGGGCCACCGCCCGCCGGGCGGCTACTTCAGCAGCCGCGACATCCTGCGGTCGGCGAGCGGCTTCCCGCCCGTCTGGCAGGTCGGGCAGTACTGCAGGGAGGAGTCGCTGAAGGAGACCTCGCGGATGGTGTCCCCGCAGACGGGGCACGGTTCGCCGGTCCGCCCGTGCACCCTCAGCCCGGTCTTCTTCTCGCCCTTCAGATCGCCCGCGGCGAGGCCGCGGGAGCGCTCGACGGCGTCCTGGAGGGTGGTGCGCAGCGCTTCGTACAACCGGCTGACCTCCTCCTCGGAGAGGTTCGCGGCGAGCGCGTACGGCGACATCTTCGCCGCGTGCAGCACCTCGTCCGAATAGGCGTTGCCGACACCGGCGATGACGCCCTGGTCGCGCAGGACGCCCTTGATGCGGCGGCGTTCGCCGGAGAGGAGGCCGGCGAAGACCTCGCGGGTGAAGGCGGGGTCGAGCGGTTCGGGGCCGAGGCGGGCGATGCCCGCGACGTCCTGGAGGTCCCGGACGCAGTACACGGCCAGCCGCTTCTGCGTCCCCGCCTCCGTCAGGTCGAAGCCGGCGCCCTCCGGTTCGGCCATCAGCAGCCGCAGCGCGAGCGGGCCCTTGCCCGGGCGGGGCGGCGCCGTGGGCAGGTCGTCCTTCCAGCGCAGCCAGCCGCCCCTGGCCAGGTGGACGGCGAGGTACGGGCCCTCGCCGCCGTCGGTGGTGAACACCAGGAACTTGCCGCGCCGGCCGACGGAGGTCACGGTGCGCCCGTGCAGCGCGTCCAGCGGCGGGTCGTAGGTCTTCAGGACGCTCACCGCCACCGGCAGGACCCTGCCGACGGCGTGCCCGGCCATCCGGCCGGAGAGGAACCCGGCCAGGGCCTCGACTTCGGGCAGCTCCGGCATGCGACCAGTGTGCGCCCCGGGGCGCCGGGGTGCGAACGCCGACGGGACGGTTCCACCCGGTTTCTCCGTCAATACCGCACCATGAACAGACAGTTGGATCTTCGGGAGAACTGGACATCGGGCCGCCGGATGTGAATGATCGCAGCCATGGCCGATTCTCTCCCCCTGCCCGCCGAGGCACCGAACCACCTGGACCCCGGTGCGCTGGACCCCACCGAGGTGATACCCCGGCCGCAGCCGGTGGAGGCCGGTGAGGCCGCGGAGGTCAGGGTCATCAGCGGGGAGGTCGTCGGCGGCCGTCACCGCGGGCAGCGCCGGGGGCCCGGCCGCGGCTCCCTCGGCACGGCCGTGCTGACCGCGACCGGCGCGGTCGCGGGGCTGTCCATGCTCATGCCGCACGGCGGCGCGGGGGGCGTCGCGGAGGCCGCCCAGGAACCGGCCAGCACCGTGCCGGACGGGGTCGTCGAGGACGTCATCGTGCCGACCGCCGCGGGCGCCGCCGTCGCCGCGGAGTCCCCACAGGCCGGCACCGAGGTGGTCACGAAGGCCGCGTCGACGGGCACGGGTACGGGCACCGCCACGACTCAGGGCACGGGATCCGGCACGCGCGACGCCGCCCGGACCGACGCCCCGGACGACACCCCCACCCCGGGCCGCCACGCCCGCGTCAGCGGCAGCTGGGACAGCGACGAGTGGCAGGAGGCCGTGTCCCGCGCCATCGCCGCCCACCGCTCGGGCGAGCAGGGACACCACAGCGGCCGCCACCGCGCCGGCAACGACTCCGGCTGGACCGGCACCCAATGGGGCGGCACCCGCCACGGCGGCTGGCCACGCGGCTGACGCCCCTCCCCACCCCCGAACGCGGCCCCGCGCGACGCGCGGGGCCAAGTCACGTCCGGCGGGCCGCCGAGGGTCTCCGATGACACGATCGGATGAACTGCACGGCGCTTCTTGAGCGTCGTCGAATCGGGGGACGGCTCCCGTACGACCCGGCCGCCGCTCGCCCGGCGTCAGGCACCGACGCCGGGCGCAGACCCCAGCCGGAACCGTGGCAACGCCAGGCCGGCAGAAGCCGGCTCGGGTGCCAAAGAGGCCACCCCACGCGCCGCACACCGCTCCGAGCCCGCACGCATTGAGACCGGCCGCCGACCAGCCCGCACCACCCCGCGCACGACGCCACACCCAGGCCCGGGCCGGGCACCGCATCGACGCCGGGGTCAGGGGAGTTCCTGCTCGGCCCAGATCGTCTTGCCCGTGGGGGTCTGGCGGGAGCCCCACCGCTGGGTGAGCTGGGCGACGAGCAGCAGGCCGCGGCCGCCCTCGTCGAGGATGCGGGCGCGGCGCAGGTGCGGGGCGGTGCCGCTGGTGTCGGAGACCTCGCAGATCAGGGTGGCGTCGCGGATCAGCCGGAGCTGTATGGGGCCGCCGCCGGCGTAGCGGATGGCGTTGGTGACCAGTTCGCTGACGACGAGTTCGGTGAGGAACACGACGTCCCCGAGCCCCCACTCCCGGAGTTGCTCCGCGGCCCTCCTGCGGGCGTCGGCGACGACGGCCGGGTCGTCGGGCACCTCCCAGGTGGCGACCTGGCGGGCGTCGAGCGCCCGGGTGCGGGCGACGAGCAGGGCGATGTCGTCGCCGGGCCGGTCCGGCAGCAGCCCGTACAGCACGTTGTCGCAGAGCTCCTCCAGGCTCCCGGCGGGCCGGATGAGCGTCCGGGCGAGCAGCGCGAGTCCCGCGTCGACGTCGTGCCCGGCGGATTCGATGAGGCCGTCGGTGTAGAGGGCCAGCAGGCTGCCCTCGGGCAGTTCCAGCTCCGCCGACTCGAAGGGCAGCCCGCCCAGTCCCAGCGGTGGGCCGGCGGGCAGTTCGGGGAACTCGGCCCGGCCGCCGGGCAGCACCACGGCGGGCGGCGGGTGGCCGGCACGGGCCATGGTGCAGCGCCGGGAGACGGGGTCGTACACCGCGTACAGGCAGGTGGCGCCGACCTCCCCGGAGAACTGCTCGGAGACGCCCGCGACGCCCTGCCCCTCCTCCATGTCGAGGCGCACCACCAGGTCGTCGAGCTGGGTGAGCAGTTCGTCGGGCGCCAGGTCGACGTCGGCGAGGGTCCGCACGGCCGTGCGCAGCCGTCCCATCGTCGCCGAGGCGTGCACTCCGTGGCCGACGACGTCGCCCACGACGAGCGCCACCCGGGCGCCGCTGAGCGGGATCACGTCGAACCAGTCGCCGCCCACGCCCGCCCGGGAGCCGGCCGGCAGGTAGCGGGAGGCGACCTCGACGGCGGCCTGCCGCGGGGAGCGCCGCGGGAGCATGCTGCGCTGCAGGGTGAGGGCGGTCGAGCGTTCCCTGGAGTAGCGGCGGGCGTTGTCCACGCAGACGGCGGCCCGGGCGGCGATCTCCTCGGCGAGCATCAGGTCGTCGGCGTGGAAGGCGTCGGGGGTGCGGTGCCGGATGAAGATCGCCAGGCCCAGGGTGGTGCCGCGGGCGCACAACGGGACGACCATCAGTGAGTGCACGCCGTAGTCGACGACGCTCTTGCCGCGGGCGCGGTCGTACTCCGTCCAGCGCCGGATCTCCGGCTCGTGGGTGCGGTGCAGTGAGCCCCGCCCGGTGACGAGGGCGCGGGCGGCCGGTGTGTAGTCGGGCACCGTGTCCAGCTCGCCGATCTGCGCGGCGGCCTCGGGACAGCCGGGCAGTACGGACTGGTGGGCGACGCGGCGGAAGGCGAGGTCGCCGGTGGCGGGCAGGGGGCCGGGCTCCTCGCCGCGGACGACGGAGTCCAGCAGGTCGACGCTGACCATGTCGGCGAAGCGGCGTACGGAGACGTCGGCGAGTTCCTGCGCGGTGCGGGTGATGTCCAGGGTGGTGCCGATGCAGGTGCTCGCCTCGTTGACGATGTCCAGCCGGCGCCGGGCGTGGAACTGCTCGGTCGTCTCGTACACCGCGGCGGACACCCCGGTGACCTGCCCCGATCCGTCCCGCAGCGGGAAGACGAGCATCGCGTAGGCGTGGTCGCGGTCGTCGCCGGGCGGACGGCCCAGGCTCTCCAGGCGCGCGGTCTCGCCGTTCCTCATGACCGCTTCCTGGACGCGGTCGAACTCCTCGAAGGCCGCTCCCGGCATGAACTCGCGCAGCCGCAGTCCGCGTACCTCCGCCACCCTCTTGCCGACCAGCCGCTCCATCGCGGCGTTGGCGGTGCTGAGGCGTACCTCGCGGTCGTAGACGGCCACGGCGACCGGGAGCTGGTCGAGGACCCTGGCGTCCAGTTCCGGCCGCTCGGGGGCGGTCACGGTCGCGGTGACGGTCCAGTGCGCGATGCCCGCGGCGTCACAGAGGAGGCGCAGGCCGAGCCGGACCGGCAGTCTGCGGCCGTCCCGGTGGCGTAGGGCGACGGGGCCCGTCCAGGACCGCCCGGCGGCGATCCGGCGGAGTGCGGAGAATGGCAGCGGGTCGGCGAGGAGGCCGACGGCGGGCCGGCCGAGCACCTCGGCGGAGGACCAGCCGAGCAGGCGGCGGGCGTCCTCGCCCCAGGCGGTGAGCACTCCGGTGTCCCCGGCAGCGACGGCCGCGGCCGCGGGCGGCGTCGGCCCGTGGCGCTCGTCCCCTCCCCCGTGCTCGCCGTGGCCGGTGCGCCTTCCCATGGGTACGTCCTCGCCCTCATGGCCGTCCCCCTCAGCATGGTCCTCCGCCGGTGCGCTCTCAACCGGCGTGCGCGGCGGCGGTGCGGCGCGCACGGCACGGGGCCGCCGGCTCACGCGCTGTCGCCCTCTGGGCAAGGCCGTCCGGACGAACGAGACTGAGGCCAGGCGAGCGTGAGGAGTGGCGCAGGTGACGGTGAAGGTCGACGGGCCGCTGACGGCCTCCCCCCGGCGCGCCTCGCCCTGGACACGCGGCACGGCGGCCGTGGCGGCGGGGGCGCTCCCCGCTCTGGCGTTCCCCGCGCCCGCGCTGTGGTGGCTGGCGTACATCGCCCTGGTGCCGTGGATGCTGCTGGCGCGTGCCGCGCCGACCGGGCGGCGGGCCGCGCTGGACGGATGGCTGGGCGGGGCCGGCTTCATGGTGGCCGTGCACCACTGGCTGATCCCGAGCCTGCACGTCTTCATCGTGCTGATAGCCCTGCTGCTGGGGGCCCTGTGGGCGCCGTGGGGGTGGCTGGTGCGCCGGCTGCTCGGGGGCGCCCCGGACGGCCGCTCGGTGGTGACGGCGGTGGTGCTGGTGCCGTGCGCCTGGCTGCTGGTCGAGCTGGTGCGGTCGTGGGAGTACCTGGGCGGGCCGTGGGGGCTGCTGGGCGCGAGCCAGTGGCAGGTGACGCCGGCGCTGCGGCTGGCGTCGATCGGGGGCGTGTGGCTGGTCAGCTTCCTGGTGGTGGCCGTCAACACGGCGCTGGCGGCGCTGCTCGCGGTGCCCTCCGGCCGGGCGGCCGCAGGGTCGGTGCTGGCGGCCGCGGCGGTGGGGACGACGGCGGTGTGGGCCTGGGCGCCGGTCCCGTCCCGCGGCGGGGAGTCGGTGCGGCTGGCGGTGGTGCAGCCGGGGGTGGTCGACGGGCCGCAGCCGCGCTTCGACCGGGGCGAGGAGCTGACCCGTACGCTCGCGGGCCGGGGCGTGGACCTGGTGGTGTGGGGGGAGAGCAGCGTCGGCTTCGACCTCTCGGCCCGCCCCGACCTCGCGGACCGGCTGGCCGCGCTGTCCCGTGACATCGGCGCCGCCGTCCTCGTCAACGTGGACGCGCGGCGGGCGGACGGCCTCGGGATATCCAAGACCTCGGTGCTGATGGGCCCGGACGGGCCGGTGGGCCCGAGCTACGACAAGATGCGGCTGGTGCCCTTCGGCGAGTACGTACCGGCCCGCACCGTGCTGGGCTGGGCCACGTCGGTGGGCAGGGCGGCCGGCGAGGACCGGATCCGTGGCGACCACCAGGTGGTGATGGACGCGGGCACGGTACGGCTCGGGCCGCTGGTGTGCTTCGAGTCGGCGTTCCCCGACATGAGCCGGCACCTCGCCGACGACGGGGCGCAGTTGCTGGTGGCGCAGTCCTCCACCTCCTCGTTCCAGGAGAGCTGGGCGCCCGCGCAGCACGCCTCGCTGGCGGCGCTGCGTTCGGCGGAGTCCTGGCGGCCCATGGTGCACGCGACGCTGACCGGGACCAGCGTGGTCAACGACGCCCGCGGCGAGCGGATCGGCCCGGCGCTGGGCACGTCGAGCAGCATGGCGCGGGTCTACGACGTGCCGCTGGTCTCGGGGCGCAGCCCGTACGACCGGCTCGGCGACTGGGTGCCCCGGCTGGCCGTCCTGCTGCTCGCCGGGGCGGGGGCGTACGAGGCGGCGCTCAGGAGGTCTGCTCGGTCACGGCCGTGACGACGCGCTCGCACAGCTCGTGGGTGAGCAGCGCGTCGCGGGCGTCGAGGGGCTTGCCGTGCCGGACGGCGTCGAGGAACGCGAGGGCGATCCCCTCTATGCCGCGCTGGCGGGCGACGGGCACCCAGTCGCCGCGCCGGCGGACGGTGGGCTGGCCCTTGTGGTCGACGACCTCGGCCAGGTTGAACACCTGGCGCTTGCTGTCGTGGCCCATGACCTCCAGGACCTCCTCGTTGGAGCCGCTCATGCGGTTCATCACGCCGATCGCGGTGAAGCCGTCGCCGGACAGCTGCAGCGTGACGTGGTGGAGCAGCCCGCCGCGGACCCGGGCCCGGACGTCGGTGTGCTCGACGGGGCCCGGGAGGAGGAAGCGCAGGGTGTCGACGACGTGGATGAAGTCGTCGAAGACGACGGTGCGCGCGGTGTCCGGGTGGCCGATGCGGTTCTTCTGCATCAGCACCAGGTCGCGCGGGTGGTCGGCGCACTGGACGTAACCGGGTGCGTGGCGGCGGTTGAAGCCGACCGCCAGCCCGACGCCGCGCTCCTCGGCGCGGCGCACCAGGTGCTCGGCCCCGGCCAGGTCGTAGGCGAGCGGTTTGTCGACGTAGACGGGGACGCCCGCGTCGATGAGGCGTTCGGTGATCTCGACGTGCGTCTCGGTGGGGGCGTGCACGAACGCCCCGTCGAGCCCCTGGTCGAGCAGGGCGTCGAGGGTGTCGTGGCGGTGCGGGGCCGGGACGCGGTGGGTGTCGCCGACGGTGTCGAGGGTCGCGCGGGTGCGGGTGTGCAGGTGGAGTTCCACCCCCGGCTGGGCCGTGAGCACCGGCAGGTACGCCTTGCGCGCGATGTCGCCGAGTCCGATGACCCCGATCCTGAGGGGTTCCATGTGCCGCTCCCGCCTACGCCTGCCCTGCCCGACCTGTGCCGTCGGCAGCATACGGGCCGGTCGGCGGCCGCCAGTCGGCGATCCCGTCGAGGCTGCGCAGCGCCAGGCGCGGGCCGACCCGGTTGACGCCGGCGAACAGGGCGTCGCGGAGCGCCACGGCGGGCCGGGACGACCATGTGGTGAGCCGCCCGACGCCCCAGGAGCGGCGCACGACCGCGGTCGTGCGGGGCAGCCGCTGCGCGGTGTACGCGGCGAGGGCACCCGCGAGGGCGTCCTCCCCGGCGTCGGGGGCCGCGAGGTGGGCGAGGACGACGGCGTCCTCCAGCGCCTGGCAGCCGCCCTGGCCGAGGTTGGGCGTCATGGCGTGCGCGGCGTCGCCGAGCAGGACGACGCGCCCCCGGTGGAAGGCGGGCAGCGGGCGCGCGAGGTGGTGGACGTCGTTGCGGAGCACGGTCCCGGGCGCGGCGGAGTCGATCAGCTCGGGGATCGGCCGGTGCCAGTCGCCGAACAGCCGCCGCAGCTCGGCGCGTTCGTCCCCGCCCGGGGCGCGGCCGCCGGGCGCGGTCACGGCAGTGGCGTAGCAGTAGACGCGGCCGCCGGTGAGCGGCACGGTGCCCCACAGCCGGCCGCGCCCCCAGGTCTCGTGCGGCAGGTACGCGGCGGGCGCCGGCACGACCGTGCGCCAGCTGGTGAACCCGCTGTAGCGGGGTCCCGGATGCTCGGGGAAGAGCGCGGCGCGCACGGCGGAGTTGATCCCGTCGGCGGCGACCACCAGATCGGCGTCGACCGTCCCGTCCTCGGTGGTGACCTTCCCCTCGGGCGATGCGGAGACCACCCGGGTCCCGGTCCGCAGCGCGCCGTCCGGCAGGAGGCCCGCGAGCACGGCGACCAGCTCCGCCCGGTGGGCGATGACCACGGGTCCCCCGAAACGTTCGGCCGCGGCTTCACCGCTGGTCCGCGACAGCCAGCGTCCGTCGGGCCGGCGCAGCCCGCCCTCGCCCTGGAACGCCGCCATGGCGCGCACGGCCTCCCCGACCCCGAGCACGTCCAGAGCCCGCAGGGCATTGGGCGCGATGCCGATCCCGGCACCCACCGGTTCCAGCGCCGCCGCGCGCTCCAGGACGGTCACCCGCCAGCCGCGCCTGCGCAGGGCCACGGCGGCGGCCAGTCCCCCGATCCCGGCCCCGACGACGACGGCGTGCGGCTGCGGCGGTGTACGGCCCATGGCGTCCGCTCCCCTTCCCCTTACTACAGGTGTAGTCACTACCGTACTACACCTGTAGTGACCCGAGGAAGACGCACTCCGGGAAGCGGTTCCGTCCCGGGACGAGACCGCCGACAGCCGTCTCCCGGCACCAGCGCCCCGGCGGACAACGGGCCGCGAAGGGCGCAGGCGGCCGCACCGGGCGTGGGACCAGACCCCCACGGGCGACGGATCCCCTACACGCCCCACCGCCGGGGGCGCAGGCAGGACGAGGACCGCCCCGGGCCGCCGCAAGACCACCCCGTGACCCCGAACCGGCCGACAGCCCCTTCCAGGGCCTCCGCCGGGGCCGCCCTGCCCCATGGGCGAAGGGGCCCCGGCCGGGCACCCCCGGCACGCTCCACCGAACCGCCCACGGCGACGGATCCGCTACACCCCCCACCCGCGTCGCCGGAGGCTTACCGGAAACCCTCCGCACGGCCCGCCGGCCAGGCGGGGGTGCACGAAGGACAAGGACCGCCCCGGACCGCCGCAGGACCACCCCGCGGCCCCGAGCCCGCCAACAGCGCCTCCCGGGGCCTCCGCCGAGGCCGCCCTGCCCCAGGGCGACGGGCCGTGGCCGGACACCCACAGCACGCTCCACCGCAGAGAGGTCGCGCCCGGCCCGGCTGCCGCAGGCGTCCCGGGCACCGGGGGCGGAAGGTACGGCGGGGCGGGAGCGCGGAAGGGGACCGGTAGGTTGCCGTCATGAGCACCGCGCAGACCTCCCGGCCCGAGCTGATCGCCGACACCGCGCTCGCGCTGCTCGCGGAGCGCGGCATGCGGGGGCTGACGCACCGGGCGGTCGACGAGGCGGCCGGTCTGCCGCAGGGCTCGACGTCCAACCACGCCAGGACCCGGGCGGCCCTGCTGGAGGCGGCGGTCCGCAGGCTGGCCCTCCGCGAGTCGCAGGCCGCCGGCGCCTCCGCGAGCCGGGCGCCCGCCCCCGGGCCCGAGGGGCTGGCCGCGCTGCTCGCGTACTTCCTGCACCGCTCGGTCACCGAGTCCCGCGACCTCACCCGCGCCCGGCTGGAGCTCGCCCTGGAGGCCACCCGGCGCCCCGAGTTGCGCACGGTCTACGACACCGCCGGCCGTGCCTTCCGCGAGCAACTGGAGGCGATGCTGCGCGCCGTGGGCTCCGCCGAGCCGGAGCGGCACGCGCGGTCCCTCATCGCCTGGTGCGACGGCGTCCTCTTCCACTCCGTCGCGGGCGCCGGGTCCGTGTCACCGCCGTCCGAGGCCGAGTTGCGGGCGGGCGCGGGCGACCTGCTGCGGGGCATGCTCGGCGCCGGCGCCGGAGGCTGACGCGTCGACGCTGTCGGAGGGGCCCGCCATCATGGCGGCATGACGACGTCACCGGAGCGCACCGACCCGCCCTGCACCGCCGACGAGCGCACCATGCTGGAGAGCTGGCTGGACTTCCACCGCGACACCCTCGCGATGAAGTGCGCCGGCCTGGACGACGAGCAGCTTCGCACGGCCGCCGCGCCCCCGTCCGACCTCACGCTGCTGGGCCTGGTCCGGCACATGGCCAACGTCGAACGCGGCTGGTTCCGCAATGTCCTCGCCGGCGAGGACGTCTCGCCGTTCTACCGCAGCGACGCGGATCCCGACGGTGAGTTCCACGACCTCGACAAGGCCGACACCGCCGAGGCGTTCGCCACCTGGCGCGCCCAGATCGTGCACGCCCGCGATGCGGCCCGCGGCCGGTCGCTCGACGAGACCGGGCTGCGGCCCGGCAGGCACGAGGTCTCACTGCGCTGGATCTACGTCCACATGATCGAGGAGTACGCCCGCCACAACGGCCACGCCGACCTGATCCGCGAGCGCATCGACGGCGTCACGGGCGACTGACGCGTCACTCCGGCACCCGGTGCAGCAGCTCGTCGCAACGCACGCCCGGGTCGCCGGAGTGCACGCACAGGCGGACGTCGTCGCGCCAGTCCTCGACGACGCCCAGCCGCGAGGAACCGTCGAGCTCCACGAAGCCGTGGTGGAACGTCCACGTGCCGTCCGTGGTCCTCGCCCCGTCGGTCCACCGGCCCGGGGTGAGGACCTGGGCGGGCATCCGGGAGGCGGAGAAGTGGCCGTCGGGGTCGAACCGGATCGAGCCCTCCCCGTCGTCCGTCGCCCAGGTGCCGATCACCGCGCTCGGCGACGCGACGGATGCCGGTGTCACGTCCGCCTCCAGGAAGCGCAGGATCAGCCGGACGTCGACCGCCAGGGCGAGCAGCAGCCCGGCCGTCCACGCCGCGGCTTCGGCCCGGCGGCGCGCCCTGCTCGTGCGCGGCCCCGTCCATCCCGTCCCGTCCACTCCATGCGCGTCCCCCCTCGGCCCGGGCCGGGCGACGACCCCCGTGCGCCGTCCGGCCCGGGCGGGTCCTCACTCGCCCAGGTTCGGGATGCGCCAGTCCACCGGGTCGTGGCCCTGTGCCTTGAGCGCCTCGTCGATCTGGGTGAAGGGGCGGCTGCCGAGGAAGAGCTTGGCCGACAGGGGCGAGGGGTGGGCGCCCTGGACGACCGCGTGCCGCTCGGTGTCGATCAGCGGCAGCTTCTTCTTGGCGTAGTTGCCCCACAGGACGAAGACCGCCGGCTCGGGCCGGGCGGCGACGGCCCTGATGACCGCGTCGGTGAACTTCTCCCAGCCCTTGCCCTTGTGCGAGTTGGCCTCGGCCTCGCGCACCGTCAGCACCGCGTTGAGCAGCAGCACGCCCTGCTCGGCCCACGGCATCAGGTAGCCGTTGTCCGGGATCGGGTAGCCGTACTCCTCCTTCATCTCCTTGAAGATGTTCCGCAGCGACGGCGGCGTCCTGACGCCCGGCTGCACGGAGAAGCACAGCCCGTGCCCCTGGCCCTCGCCGTGGTACGGGTCCTGGCCGAGGACCAGCACCTTCACCTTGTCGTAGGGAGTGGCCTCCAGGGCCGCGAAGACCTGCTCGCGCGGCGGGAAGACCTTGTGCTTCCCACGCTCCTCCTCGACGAACCCGGTGAGCTGGGTGAAGTAGGGCTTCTCCAGCTCCTCACCGAGGACGGCCTGCCAGGACTCGGGCAGCGTGATGGGCACGACGGGAACCTCCGGTACGCGATCCGTTACTGGGGACGAACGTACCGTCCCGCACCGACAATCCGCCCGGCCGGGTGTCAGGCGGCGTCCAGCCGGGCGCGCAGCTCCGGTGCGAGCACCAGGTCGGCCGCGGGCAGGAGTTCGTCGAGCTGGGCGACGCTGCTGACCCCGAGCACCGGCAGGACGGGCACGTCACCGCCCAGCAGCCAGGCCGGCACGACCTGGTGGGGGGTGGCCCCGGTCTCCCGAGCCACCTCCCGCAGGACGCGCAGCCGGCGCCGCGTTCCCTCGTGCCGGTACTGCTCGGGCAGTTCCTTGTCGTCCCGGGTGCAGGCGCCGTGGACGAGCGTGGAGTACGCCGTCACGTCGAGGTCGGCCGCCCCGCCCGCGTAGGCGAGGAGTCCGGCGTCGGCGTGCCGCTGCACGCCGAAGCGCGCGCCCGGCCGCGGCCGCAGGTAGGTGTGCCGCTGCTGCACCACCCGGTAGCCGGGCAGCCCGCGTCCGGCGGCGATCCGGCGGGCCTCGGCGATGCGGCGGTGGCGTGGTTGCTGACGCCGAGCGCGCCGGCCGAACCGTCGGCGACGAGGCCGGCGAAGGCCTCGACGGTCTCCTCCAGCGGCACCCGCGGGTCGTCGACGTGGGCGTAGTGGACGTCCACGCGGTCGGTGCCGAGCCGGCGCAGGCTGTCCCGCAGGCCCGCGCGGACGACGTGCCCGGCCAGACCCTCGGCGCTGCCGAGTTCGCCGTCGTCGCCGCTCCACCGCGTGCCGCGCGCGGGGTCGGGCCGGGCGCCGACCTTGGTGGCGAGCACGACCCGGTCCCTCGCCCGGCGGCTGCGCAGCCAGCGGCCGAGCAGCAGTTCGCTCTCGTCGCCGGTGGCGCCGTCCACCCAGCAGGCGTAGTTGTTCGCGGTGTCGACGAAGGTGCCGCCGGCCTCCGTGAAGCGGTCGAGGATCGCGAAGGAGGTCTCCTCGTCGACCGTGGTGCCGAAGGGCAGGGCGCCCAGGCACAGGGTGCTGACCTTCGGTCCGGCGCCGCCGGCCAGTGTGCGGTACCGCATGGTGCGCACTCCTCGGATGCGGGAAGTCCCTGGTGCCGGCCGCCTTCTCGGCGGCCGGCCCCAGGGACTGTGCACGTTGGAGTGAGGACGAGCGCAAGCCTCAGGCGCCGACGCTCGCGTTGAGGAAGATGCCGCCGTCCACGACCAGCGTCTGGCCGGTGATCCAGGCCGCCGCGTCCGAGAGCAGGAAGGCGGCGGCGCCGCCGATGTCCTCGGGCACGCCGAGCCGCCCCAGCGGGTACGCGGACGCGGCCTGCTCCTCCCGGCCCTCGTACAGGGCCGAGGCGAACCTGGTCTTGACCACGGCCGGGGCGATGGCGTTGGCGCGGACGCCGGGCGCCATCTCGGAGGCGAGCTGCAGCGTGAGGTTGACCATGGCGGCCTTGCTCATGCCGTACGCGCCGATGAACGGGGAGGCGCTGATGCCCGCCACGGAGGCGATGTTGACGATCGCGCCGCCGTTCTCCTTCATCCACGCCCGGTAGGTCTGCTGGGCGAAGCCGAGCGCGGAGATGACGTTGGTCTCGAAGACCTTGCGGGCGACACCGAGGTCGAGTTCGGCGAGGGGGCCGAAGACCGGGTTGGTGCCGGCGTTGTTGGCGAGGTAGTCGACGCGGCCGAAGGCCTCCATCGTGCGCTCGACGACCTCGGCCTGGTGCGCCTCGTCGTGGGCCTTGCCGGCCACGCCGAGGGCCCGGTCGGCGCCGAGCCGTTCGACGGCCTCCTTCAGCGCCTCCTCGTTGCGGCCGGTGATGACGACGCGGTCGCCGCGGGCGACCAGGGCCTCGGCGATGCCGTAGCCGATGCCGCGGCTGGCGCCGGTGACGATCGCGACGCGGCCGTCTTCGGGCTGGGTGCTCATGATGCGGGTCTCCTGTCGCGGGTCAGTCGAGCGGGCCGCCGGCCACGTACAGCACCTGGCCGGAGACAAAGCCCGCGGCGTCGCCGGTGAAGAAGGCGATGGCGTTGGCGACGTCGTCCGGGTTGCCGACGCGCTGCACCGGGATCTGGGTGGCGGCCGCGGCCTGGAACTCCTCGAAGCCCATGCCGATGCGGGCGGCGGTGGCGGCGGTCATGTCGGTGGCGATGAAGCCGGGGGCGACGGCGTTGGCGGTGACGCCGAACTTGCCGAGCTCGTGCGCGAGGGTCTTGGTGAAGCCCTGCAGGCCGGCCTTGGCGGCGGAGTAGTTGGCCTGGCCGCGGTTGCCGAGGGCGGAGGACGAGGACAGGTTGACCACGCGGCCGAACTTCGCGTCCACCATGTGCTTCTGGACGGCGCGGGTCATCAGGAAGGCGCCGCGCAGGTGCACGTTCATGACCGTGTCCCAGTCAGCCGCGCTCATCTTGAACAGCAGGTTGTCGCGGAGCACGCCCGCGTTGTTGACGAGGATCGTCGGCGCCCCGAGCTCCTCGGCGACGCGTGCGACCGCGGCCGCGACCTGCTCCTCGTCGGAGACGTCGGCGCCGACGGCGACGGCCCGGCCGCCCGCCTTGGTGATCTGCTCGACGGTGTCCTTGCACGCGGTCTCGTCGAGGTCCAGCACGGCCACGGCGCGGCCCTCGGCGGCCAGGCGCACTGCGGTGGCGGCGCCGATGCCGCGCGCCGCCCCCGTCACGATCGCTACGCGCTGCTCGGTGGTCGACATCTGCTCTCCTCAGCCCTGTGGGGAGCGGTCGCGCAGGTGAGCGACCGCTTAGTACGTCCCGTAGCCGAAACCGTAGGAGTGCAGTGACCCTGTGTCAACGCCCACCGCGCCGATGTGGCTCAGCGCACCAGAAGATCCAGCAGACGGTCCACCTCGGCCTCGGGGTCCTCCGTCAGCCCGGTGTGGATCGGGCCCGGCTGCACGATGGTGCTGCGCGGCGCCGTCAGCCACCGGAAGCGCCGCCCGGGATCGTCCTCCGCCGCCTGCCCGGCCCGCGCACCGCCCGCGCAGATCCCCTCGTACCCGCGCAGCGCGGCCCGTACGCCGGCGACGTCAACCTCCGGGTCGAGGCAGCGCAGCCGGGTCTCGTCCAAGTGGACCCGGGCCCCCACGAAGGACTTGGCGCGGCAGTACACGAGCACGCCCGCGTTGATCAGCTCACCGCGCTCGATCCGGGGCATCACACGCACCAGCGCGTACTCGAACACATCGCGCCCGCTCGCCGTGCTCACTTGGCGGCCTTCCCCTCGACCCAGGTGCGCAGCCACTCCGGCGGCGCCTGCTTCTCCTGCTGCTTCGGGGCCAGGACGATCCGCTCCCCCACGGTGCCGGCACGCGCCAGCAGCACCCGCTCGTACGCGCGCCGCACCTCGTCGGGGTCCGCGAAACCGGGCTCGTCCACCAGCCACTCGTCGGGGACCTGCGCGGTCACCTCGCGCAGCAGCGCCTCGTCCACCCGCGGGGCGAGGTCGCGGGCGGCGGCCTCGACGTCCGGCGCGAAGCGGGCGAGGGCGTGGTCCGCGGCGTCGTACGGCTTGTCGGCGGCCTGGTCGGCGCCCTTCCAGTTGTGGTGGAAGATCAGCGAAGCGCCGTGGTCGATCAGCCAGAGGTCCTGGTGCCAGACCAGCATGTTGGGGTTGCGCCACGAACGGTCGACGTTGCCGACGAGCGCGTCGAACCACACGATCCGCCCCGCCTCGCCGGACTCCACCTCGAAGACCAGCGGGTCGAAGCCGAGCGCGCCGGGCAGGAAGTCCATGCCGAGGTTGAGGCCGCCGCTGGCCTTCAACAGGTCCTGGATCTCCTGGTCCGGCTCACCGAGCCCGATCACCGGGTCGAACTGGAACCGCACCAGCACCGGCACCCGCAACCCCAGCCGCCGGGCCAGCTCCCCCGCGACCACCTCCGCCACCAGCGCCTTGCGGCCCTGTGCGGCACCCACGAACTTCACCACGTACGTCCCCAGGTCGTCGGCCTCGACGACACCGGGCACCGATCCGCCCTCACGCAACGGCGTGACATAGCGGATCCCGGTCACTTCCTCCATGGACGCATCCTAATGATCGGTGTCCCACGGCCATGCCACGCCGTCGCCTCCCGCCGGGAACGTGCCGACACGCCTCCGTCGACTGGAGGGTCGTCGAGGCGCCGCCTCCGTCAGCTCCGGAATCATCGGGATCCGATCGCCGATGCCGGCGACGTTCCTCTTGAGGCTCCGAGAGGTGACCGAGCCCCGGCCGTATCCGCGGGCCGGGGCTCCTCTTACGTCTGCGACGCGCTACTCCGACGCGGGCTCGCGCTCGTAGCGGACGTCGCGCTGGTGATCCCAGCGGTACGACCACTTCATCTCGCTCGTGACGCCCTTGACGCTTCCCTCCGGCAGTTGCTCCATGGCGGCCGCCACGGCTGCCTTCGCGGCGGCCTCGTACGCCGCCCGGACCCTCGGTGCTCCAACCGTCGACCCTGCGGTCTGGAGATCGAAGTCCAGTGTGATCGTCATGTGCTTGGGTACGGGCTCCTCGGCCATACGCCCCCCTAGGGTGATCGGCGGAGCCGCCAGTATCGGCCTCACTCCCGGCACACCGCCATCGTTCGGACGAAAACCCTCACGTAGGTGCTTCCAAGGATCTGTGGGCAACCTCGGCCAAAAATACCGGCCGGCCATCGTGCCGCACGCACCGCTCGCCCCGGCTCTCGGCGCTGCGCGCCGCCGCTGGCCGCGCCGGGTGATTTTCCGGGGGATGGTTGAACGGCTCACCCATCTCGTCCGTACGACTGGGCAGGGCGTGACCCACGCTCCCGGGCGCCTGTACGGCGGTCCGGAACGGACAAGGCAACAGGATGTGTGACGCATGGCCGAGACGACTGGCATCGCAGGAGCTCCGACCCGCCGCGCCGTGGTCGCGGGAGTGGGCGCGGCAGGGCTCGCGGCCGCGCTGGCCGCCTGCGGCGACTCCAACGACTCCGCGGGCGCCTACAGCCCGGCCGCGCCGCCGCAGGACGGCGGCGACCAGGGCACCGGGGGGTCGGCCCCGGCCGGCGGCGGGGCCGAGGCGGCGCTGGCCAAGACCTCGGAGATCCCGGTGGGCGGCGGCAAGATCTTCGCGGACAAGAAGGTCGTCGTCTGCCAGCCCGAGGCGGGCTCCTTCAAGGCCTTCTCCGCGATCTGCACCCACCAGGGCTGCGCCGTCAACGAGATCGCGGGCGGCACGATCAACTGCCCCTGCCACGGCAGCAAGTTCAGCATCAAGGACGGCAGCGTGGCCAACGGCCCGGCGACCCAGCCGCTGGCGGCGGCGAACATCAAGGTGGAGGGGGACTCAGTGGCCCTGGCCTGAGTCCGGACCCGGCCCGGACCGTTCCCAGCTGCCGATGACCTCGTCGGCGGTGGTGACCGTGGCGACGAGCGCGAGGGTGTGCCGCAACATGTCGGCGGTGTACGACTGCGGCACCCCCGCGATGGCGTCGCCGGGCACGACCGCCTCGTAGCCGAGGTTGACCGCGTCGAAGACGGCGTTGGGAACGGCCACGTTGGCCGACACCCCGGTGACGACGACCGTGCGCACGCCGAGGTTGCGCAGCACGGCGTCGAGGCCGGTGCCGGCGACCGGCGACAGCCCGTGCAGCCGTCGCACGACGAGGTCGCCGGCACCGACCGGTATCTCCTCGGCGAGCTCGACGGCCGGCGTGCCGGCGACCTGGAGGACGGGCAGCCGCTCGGCGGCGCGGAAGATCCGCGCGTTGCGGCTGGACCCGCGGCCGTCGGCGCGGCGTTCGGCGACCGCGTGCACCACGGTGGCGCCCGCCGCGTGGGCCGCGGCGACCAGCCGTGCGGTGGCGTCGAGCGCCCCGCCGTCGCGCACGGCGGCCGCGAGTTCCGGGAGCGCGCCGCCCGGGCCGACCACCCCGCGCTGGCACTCCACGGTGAGCACGGCGGTGGACCGCGGGGTCAGGAGCGCGTCGAGCCTCCGCTGCCGGTCGCCGTCCGCCATGCTTGCCCCCTCGCGCGCGGGTGCCCTACCGTCGTCCCGGGTGACCGTATCTGACGGAACGTCAGACTGGGAAGTGGGGGCGCGCATGACCGTCGCACAACGCCGCGGACGCCGGATCATGATGACCCCGGAGGAGGTCGACGCCTTCCTCGGCGAGCAGCGCACCTGCCGTGTCGCCACCGTCTCGCCCGACGGCCGCCCGCACGTGGGCGCGTTGTGGTTCGTCTGGGACGGGACGTCCCTGTGGCTGTACTCCATCGTCCGCAGCCGCCGCTGGGCCGACCTCCGGCGTGACCCGCGCGTCGCGGTCGTCGTCGACGACGGCACGGAGTACGGCGAACTGCGCGGCGTCGAGCTCTCCGGCACCGTCGAGTTCGTGGGCGAGGCGCCCCGCACCGGCGACCCCCACCCCGCGCTGGAGGTGCCCGAGCGGCTGTTCGCCGCCAAGAACTTCGGCCTGGAGTCCATGCCCCACGACGGCCGCCACGCCTGGCTCCGCCTGACCCCGGACTCCGTCGTCTCCTGGGACTTCCGCAAGATGCCGGGCCCCGGCTAGGGCACGCGCACGACCGCGTCCCCGAGGGCGGAACGCCGTCCTCGTGCGGCGTCGCGAAGTTCGGCGAGTGCCTGTTCACGGCCGACGACCGGGGTCGTGAAACGGCCGCCGGAGGCACGGACGTGCTCCTCCCAGCCGTCCGCCCAGAACTCGACCGTCCACCCCCGCCACCGCGAGGCCATCCGCGGCGCCCCGGCCTGGGCACCGAGCAGCCACCAGCCCACCCGCCGACGCTCCGGATCGAGGTGGATGCCCGAGTCCGCAGCGAGGACGCAGCGTCCGTGGTCGGGTGCCCGCACGAGCCGGTCGAGCAGCGCCGGGCCCTCTGCCACCGGGTGGTGGTTGGCGGAGGACAGCAGATGGCAGCGGTCGACGCCGACCGTGACGACCCGGATCATGGGATCGCGCTCGGCCAGTTCCCCGTCACCGGTCGCGAGGGCGTCGTCCGGGTACGTCGAGCCGCCGGCCTCCCGTACCGCCCCGGGATCCAGGCCGAGGTGGGTGCGCAGCGCGACGGGGCCGTCGTAGGTCCAGCGCAGCGCCCATCCCGGCCAGGCGCGCCGCAGCGCCTCCCACAGGACGGCCCGGTGCCGCAGTTCGGTGACGGGCCCCTCCCAGGCGAAGAACAGCAGCGTCCTGCGCCGCAGGTCGATCAGCGCCGCCGCCTGGCACCAGACCTCGTCGTGCCAGCCTTCGGCCTGGGGGCGGGCCCGCAGGACCCGCACCAGGACGTCGGGGCCGGCGAGCAGGTCGAGGTCGAGGCCGATCGCGCCGAAGCGCGCCTCGTACAGCTCGTGCCCGCCGTCCTCGCGCACGATGACGTACGTCGCCCAGTCAGCCATGCGGGGATGGTCTCAGACGTCTGCGGCCGCCACGTCCTCCCCCGCGCGGCGGAGGGCCTCGACGGCGGCGCGGATGGCGGGGCGGCGGTCGGCGTCGGAGCGCCAGACGGCGTAGATGTGGCGCTTCATGGTGTGGCGCACCGGGATGGCGCGGACGCCGGCCGGCAGGGGGCCGCGGCCCAGGCGCGGGACGACGGCGACGCCCAGGCCGGCGGCGACGAGGGCGAGGACCGTGGGGTGTTCCTCGGCGTGGTGGGCGATGCGGGGTTCCACGCCCTTGCCGCGCAGCGTGAACAGCAGCCACTCGTGGCAGAAGCCGCCGTCGGGCCAGGCGATCCAGTCGTCGTCGGCGAGTTCGCCGAGGTCGGCCTCGGCACGGCCGGCCAGGGGGTGGCCCTCGGGGACGACCACGTCGGCGATGTCGTCGAGCAGCGGCTCCTTGGCCAGACCGCCGGGCAGCGAGAGCGGCTTGTTGTACCAGTCGAGGACGACCGCCATGTCGATGTCGCCGCGGACGAGCCGGGCCAGCGCGTCCTGGGGCTCCATCTCGTGGACCATCGCGCGCAGCTTGGGGTGCTCGCGCCGCGTCGCGGCGAGCGCCTGCGGGAAGAGTCCGCGCACCGCGGTGGGGAAGGCCCCCATGCGCAGTTCGCCGACCGCGGCGCCGCGGTGGGCCTCCAGGTCGGAGTGGGCGAGCTCGACGAGGGAGAGGATGCGGCCCGCGTGCCCGGACAGCAGCCGGCCCGCGTCGGTGAGCCGGACCCCGCGGCCGTTCTTGGCGAGCAGGGTCTGCCCGGTCTCGCGTTCGAGCTTGCCCATCTGCTGGGAGACGGCCGAGGTCGTCACGTGCAGGACGTCCGCCGCGGCACTCACCGAGCCGTAGGTGGAGATCGCGTGCAGGACGCGCAGGCGCTCGAGGTTCAACATGTAAGCAACACTACGTGATCGCCGGGAGGTTTTCTCGCTTGTCCTAAGAGGTTCAATCCGTCATCGTGATGGCCATGAGCGCACCCAGCACCCGCCGCCCGGCCGCCGAGGCCGCCCCCTCCTCCGCCGACGCCCCACCCGCTCCCGCCGTCGTCGGCGCCGCCGCCCCGGCCACCGCCGGGCGCCGCCGTCGCGTCGTGGACTGGCGGGTCAGCTGGGCCGTGCTCGCGCTCATCTGGGGCTTCAGCTTCCTGTTCATCAAGGTGGGCACCGAGGCCTACGCCCCGCTGCAGGTCGCGCTCGGCCGCATGGCGTTCGGCACCGCGGTGCTGGCGGCGGCCTTCGCCGTGAAGCGGGAACGGCTGCCGCGCGGCGCTCGCGCCTGGGGGCACATGGCCGTGGCCGCGCTGCTGCTGAACACCCTGCCGTTCACGCTCTTCGCGTACGCGGAGCTGACCATCCCGTCGACGCTCGCGGGCATCTGCAACGCCACGACCCCGCTGTGGAGCATGGTGCTGTCGGTGGTGGCGCTCTCGGACGACAAGCCGACCCGGCAGCGGGTCGCGGGCGTGGGCATCGGCTTCGTCGGCGTGCTGACCGTGCTGGGCGCCTGGCAGGGCTTCTCCGGGACGGACCCCGCGGGCACCGCGATGGCGCTGGGCGCCTCGGCGAGCTACGCGGTGGGCTGGATATACGTGCGCCGCACGCTGAGCGGCAGCGGCAACTCGGCCCTGTCGATGTCCTCCGCGCAGCTCTTCCTCGGCACCGTCCAACTGGCCGTGCTGACCCCGCTGTTCACCTCGGCGCCCGGCTCGTTCCCGCTCTGGCCGACGCTGTCGGTGGTCGCGCTGGGCGCGCTGGGCACCGGGATCGCCTTCCTCCTCCAGTACGGGATCGTCGCGGAGAAGGGACCGACCATCGCCACGATGGTCACCTACCTGATCCCGGTCATCGCGACCGCGGCCGGTGTCGCGCTGCTGGACGAGCACCTGACGTGGAACGAGCCGGTCGGCGCCCTCGTGGTGCTCGCCGGCGCGGCGCTGACCCAGCGCCGCCCGGCGGGCTGAACCACCTTCGCCGTCAGCCGAAGCGCCCCGCGCGGTGCGGGCGGACCGCGGCGGCGACGGCGTCGGCCAGGGCCGGGACCTCGTCCGCGGTGACCGGCGAGATCGTGATGCGGATGCCCGGCGGTGACTGCAGCCGGAAGCGCGCGCCGGGCGCCACGGCCCAGCCCGCCTGCAGGAGCCGGGCCACCGCCCCGGTCTCGTCCGGCACCGGGACCCACACGTTCATGCCGCTGCGGCCGTGCGCCGCGACGCCGAGGCCGTCCAGCGCCCGCACCAGCGCGTCACGGCGCACGGCGTACGCGGCGGAGACGGCGGGGACGTCGACCGCGCCGGTGCGCCACAGGTGCGCGACGGTGCGCTGCAGGAGGTGGCTGACCCAGCCGGGCCCGAGCCGGTAGCGCCCGCGGACCCGGTCGACGGTGACCGGGTCGCCGGTGAGCACGGCCAGCCGCAGGTCGGGACCGTAGGCCTTCGCGGTGGAGCGGACCAGCATCCAGTGCGCGGTGCTGCCCGCGAGTGGGTGCAGCGGCAGTTCGGTCAGGCCGTTGACGTGGTCGTCGTCGATGACCAGCACCTGCGGGTGGCCGCCCAGGACGGCGCGCAGCGCGCCGGCGCGTGCCGCGGAGAGCGTGGCGCCGGTCGGGTTCTGGCCGCGGTCGGTGACGATCAGCGCCCGGGCGCCCTGCCGGAGGGCCGCGTCCACGTCCTGCGGCAGCGGGCCCTCGTCGTCCACGCCGACCGGGACGGCGCGCAGGCCCAGGGCCGGGACGAGGTCGAAGACGCTGCCCCAGCCGGGGTCCTCCACCGCCACGGCGTCCCCGGGCCGCAGGTGGGCGGTGAGCGCGCGCTCCATCGCGTCCAGCGAGCCGGAGGTGAGGCCGACCGGGCCGGCCGGCACGCCGTCGGCGTCGAAGGCGGCCCGCGCCAGGGCCGCGAGTTCCTCGTCGACCGGGGCGTGCCCGTACAGCATGGGCCGTTGCGCGTTCCGCGCGGCCGCCTCGGCCAGCGCCTCCCCGAGCGGGGGCAGCAGCGCGGTGTCCGGGTTGCCGGTGGACAGGTCCCGGACCCCCGGCGGCACTTCCAGGCGGAGCTCGTCCCGCGCGGTGGTCGCCGGACGCCGCCGCACCCGGCTGCCGCGCCGGCCCGCGGTCTCGATGACGCCGCGGTCGCGCAGCAGACGGTAGGCGGCGGCGACGGTGTTGGGGTTGACGCCGAGTCCGGCGGCGAGCTCCCGCAACGGCGGCAGCGCGGCACCGGGCGCGAGCGCGCCCTCCCCGATGGCCCGTTCGACGCTCGCCGCGATGTCCGCTGCGCCCCGGCCGGTGAACGTGTACTCTCCTAGCACAAAAAGCATTATGCACTAGTGCAAAGGATCGCGCCATGTCCGCCACGCCCTCCGCTGCCGATGCGTACGCTCCCACCGACCGCACCGTCCCCACCCGCAGCCGCGAGCGGGCCTCGTACGACCGCGACCTGGTGCACGCGATCCTCGACGCGGACTACCTCTGCCACCTCGGCTTCGTCCGCGACGGCGCGCCGGTCGTGCTGCCCACCCTCTACGCGCGCGTCGGCGAGCGGCTCTACGTGCACGGTTCCACCGGCTCCCGTCCGCTCCGCGGCGCCGGCGAGGACACCGGGCTCCCGGTCTGCCTGACCGTGACGCACCTGGACGGTCTCGTGCTGGCCCGGTCCGCCTTCCACCACTCGATCAACTACCGCTCGGTGGTGGTGCACGGCGTGGCCCGCCAGGTCACCGACCCCGCCGAGCGCTCCGCCGCCCTGGACGCCCTGGTCGACCACATCGTGCCCGGCCGCGCCGCCGACTCCCGCCCCGCCAACGCGAGGGAACTGGCCGCCACCGCCGTCATCGCCCTGGACCTGGACGAGGTCTCCGCCAAGGTGCGCACCGGCGGCCCCGGCGACGACCCCGAGGACCTGGCACTCCCCCACTGGACGGGCGTGCTCCCCGTCACCCGCGCCTACGGGACGCCCGAACCCGCCGACGACCTCGACCCGTCCATCGCCGTCCCCGGCTACCTCACCGCGCGCTGAAAGGAGCCCCGCACATGCTCGTCCACCCTTGGGACGCCGCCGTCGACGAGGCCGAGTGGCAGGACTGGCTCGCCGCACACGACTTCGGCCAGCTCGCCGTCAACGGCCTGGACGGCGAGCCGCCGTTCGTCCAGCCGCTGCACTTCGCCTACGACGCGGGACGGGGCGAGGCGGTCACCCACCTCGCCCGCCCCAACCCGCTGTGGCCCGCGCTGGAGGCGCACCCCCGGGTGACGCTCGGCGTCGTCGACGACTACACCTTCATCCCCGGCCCCTGGCACGCCCCGGAGGGCACCCCGCCCGAGCACGGGACGCCCACCAGCTACTACGCCGCCGTGCAACTGCGGTGCGTGGCCCACCTCGTGGACGACCCCCAGGAGAAGGCGGACCTGCTGCACCGGCAGCTCGCCCACTTCCAGCCGCGCGGCGACCACGCCCCCGTCGTCCCCGGCGAGGCGCCGTTCGGCCGGATGCTGCCCGGCATCCGCGGGATCCGGCTCGAGGTCACCGACGTCCGCGCCAAGTTCAAGTTCGGCGGGAACCGGCCGCGCGAGACGCAGTGGCGGGTCAACCGGCTGCTGGCCGAGCGGGGTGGTCCGGGCGACGAGGCCGCCCGGACCCGGCAGTCGCACCGCCTCGGGCAGCCCGGTCAGTCGTCGATCGCCGCGCCGAACCGGGCGTTCTGAGACGGCGCGCCGAGCGAACCCCCGCCGTACGTCCAGCTCCCCGGCAGCTTGAGGCCGCCGGCACCGGCCGAGAACACCCACACCACACCGTCGTCGGTGTTCTCGCCGGGGGCCGCGACGAGCAGACCGAAGTAGCCGTCGCGGTTGGGGTCGGTGAAGGAGACCTGGGCGCCGAACTTGTCCGCCTTCTCCGCGCCGCCCGGGACGCCCGTGGTGTTCTGGTTGACGTCCAGGACACCGGCGGTGGTCAGGCCCCGCGCCGAACCGCGCAGCACCCAGACGGCGCCGGCGTCGGCGACGCTGCCGATGTCCTCGCCGGAGGCGCCGATCGCGACGTCCGCGTAGCCGTCGCGGTTGACGTCGCCGACGGAGAGGTCGGAGCCGAAGCCGTCACCACGCTCGGAGACGCCCGGCACGCCGGGGTTGTCCTGGGTCCACCAGACGGGCGGGCTCCCGGGGCCCTCCTGCCCGGCCGGCCCGTCCGGGCTGCCGTAGTAGACGCCGACCATGCCGCCGGTCATCGACGCGCCGCCGTCGTCGGGGCTGTGCGGTTCGCCGGTGACCAGGTCGTCGAACCCGTCGCCGTTGACGTCGCCGGAGGCGACGACGGGGCCGCCGCGCAGGGCGGTGACGGGCAGCGGGTCGATGTCGTCGCTGAGGATGACGTACGACCAGCCGTGGCCCGGCTCGGCGCCCACGCTGCGGCCGGAGACCACGATGTCGGCCAGGCCGTTGTCGTCGTAGTCGCCGGTCGTCAGGGAGGTGGGCGCGATGCCGGGCCCTTCCGCCTGCCGGGCGAGCGGCGTGCGCCGCCGGTCCTTGAAGGGCGTGAAGGTCCCCGCGTCCCCGCCCTTGCGGGCGGCGGCCTGCGGCACGGACTCGTACTGGAAGATCGACAGCCCCACCTTGTCGATCACGGCGAGCAGGTCACCCGGGACGTAGGTGGTGAAGTGCCCGGCGGCCAGGGCGCTGCCGAACCGGTCGCCCTTCATAGCGCTGACGGACTGCAGCCAGTCGCTCGCGGCGCCGGACAGCCCCTTCGCCGACCCCCACAGGACCACGATGCCGCCCGCGTCGGCGCCGACGCCGTCCAGGTCCTCGCCGGGGATGCCGACGACGGCGTCGTCGTAACCGTCCCCGTCGAGGTCTCCGCTGGCCACGGCCTGGCCGAAGGCGTCCCCGGTCTCGGCGGCGCCGGGCACGCCGGAGGTGTTCTGGCTGAAGACCTTGGCGCTGGTGGTGACCCCCTTGGGGCCGCCGTACTGCACGGTGACGACACCGGCGCCGGAACGGCCGCCCACGGTGGCACCGGGCGCGCCGGTCAGCACGTCCTCGTACCCGTCGCCGTTGAAGTCCCGGTTGCGATCGCTCGCGTGGGTGCCGCCGGGGGTCCCGGCGAACGAGGCGGGCGCGGTGGCGACGGCCGCGCCCGTGATGAGGAGAAATGACGCCGCGGTGACCGCAGCCGAGCGGTTCTTGCGCATGAGCGGCTCCTTCGCTCAAGAACGACCGGGCGGTGCGGGGGTGTCCCGGAAAGAGCCCGTTTCCTTCTCCGGCATCGTCTTTGACACACCGTGGGAAGAAAGGGTTGTAGGGGAACGCGGGACAGGCGTCGGTCGGGTGGCGTGGTGACGGGGTGGAGGTGGGGGTGGGTGGGTGGGTGGGTGCGGGTTCGTCTCGCGCCCTGCGGGCGCACAGCGCTGGCTGCGGATGGGAGGGTGGCGGTCCGGCCTTGTTGGCAGTGCGCGGGTCGTAGGCGGCTGGGGTTCAGGCGCCGGAGCGGGTTGCCTCTCCGCTGTGTCGGTCTCGTTGCCGTCCGCGGGTATAGATGGCCGGTTGCCACGCCGACTGCCGACGGTGGGCGCGCCCGCCGTGACCCGCGACTGCGGGTGCTGCGAGGTGCTGCCGAGGAGCCGCGAGCGAGATCGGGGAAGCACCCGCAGACGCCGGTTACGGCGGGCGCGCCACCCACGAACAGTGGGCGTGGTCACCGGCCATCTGCACCCGCGGACGGCAACGAGACCCGAGCCAAAGGAACAACCCACCCCGCTCCGGCGCCTGAACCCCAGCCGCGCACCCACCCGCACACTGCGAACAAGGCGGCCCCCCACCCTCCCCTCCGCAGCCGGCGCAGTGCGCCCGAAGGGCGCGAGACGGCGCGACAGCCAAACCATCGCCCCCCGCCCCACCGGCGCAGCGCTACACCGGTTGCGTGCGGGGGTTCGTGGTGTCCGCGTCGGACGGGGTCCCGGAGGCGATGACCGTGGTCGTCCCCCGCTTCTTGGCGGTCTGGGCGACGAAGGCGCCCGCCAGCACGAGCGTGCCGCCGATGATCTGTGGGACGCCGAGGTGTTCGCCGAGCAGCACCCACGCGAACACGGTGCCGACCACCGCCTCCAGGCAGGCCACGACGCCGGCCACCTGCGGCGACAGCCGTCGCACGGCGACCACACCGGTCAGATAGGCGAGCACGGTGGCCACCAGCACGACCCAGCCCACAAGCAGGATCGCGGGCACGTCCGTCTCCCCGAGGGCCGCCTGCCGGGTGAGCACGGACCAGTCCATCGACCAGGGACGGGACACGGCGGTCAGCACGACGGCACCGATGGTCAGGCCGTACGCGATGACGGCGACCGGGTCCGGGGCGTCGTCGCCGTCGCTGCCGTGGTCGGCCAGCACGAAGTAGCTGACCTGGCAGCAGGCGGCGCCGAAGGCGAGCGCCAGGCCCAGCGGGTCGAAGGCGAGCCCGGACCACACCTCGACCACCGCCGCCATGCCCCCGACGGCCAGCACGACACCGATCGCGGCGGCCTTGCTGACGGCCTTGCGCTGGACGAAGCGCACCCAGCCGAGCAGCAGCGCCGGGCCGAGGAACTCCACGAGGATCGCGACGCCGACCGGGATCCGCGATATCGCCGCGAAGTAGAGGGTCTGGACTCCGGCGACGCCCAGCAGGCCGAAGCCGAGCAGCAGGCCGGGGCGGCGCAGCAGGAGCGCCCGGTGCCGCAGCACCACGGGGAGCATGATGAGCGTGGCGCCGGTCACCCGGAGCCACACGACGTGCAGCGGGTCGAGGCCCGCCTCGATCAGCGGCTTCGCCGCCACCCCCGAACCGCCGAACGCGAACGCGGAAACCAGCGCGAGCCAGAGCCCGGCGTTCCTCCCCTGAGAGACATGCATCGGGCCATGATGTCAGCTCGCGACAGGACCGTCATCCCGGTAGCGGCTGTCCTCCTCGCCGCTCGGCGACGGCGGGCGGACGGCCAGGACCCGCGGTTCGACCCCCGCCGACCTCAGCACCTGCGCGGCCCGGCTCCCCGCGTCGGCGACGAGCGCGGCGAGCAGGTCGGTGCCCTCCGCCCGTGACGCGCCCCGCTCCCCGGCCTGGACGGCGGCCGCGCGCAGCGCCGCGGCCGCGGCCGGGCTCCAGCCGGGCGCGGCCACGGCGGCCAGCACGGTCCCGGAGCCGGCGTCCTCCACCGTCTCCCGCCAGGCGATGCCGTAGCCGATGGTGCGTTGCGCGAGGTAGCCGAGGACGCGTGCCACCCGCCCGCCGCCGGCCGCTCCCGCCGCCCCGTCGACGGCGTCGCGCGTCCGCGGGTCGGCCTCGAGGAGGGAGTGCAGGAGGTGCGCGGTGTCGACCTGGCGGTCCCCGTCCCTCGTGGCGCGCCGCCGGGCCGCGGCGGTCACCGTGCGCAGCTCGGCCCCGAGCCGCGAGTCGTTCCAGTGCACGCCCTCCACCCCATCAGCCCGCACCGCCCCGCAGCATCGCCGCGCGGTACCGTTCCGGCGTCCTGCGCGGGTCGGGTGCGCCCGTACGCGGTGTCCTCCTCAGGGATGACGGCGGCCCCGGAACGGGTCCGGGTCCGGGCGCCGCACAAACGCTCAGTAGCGGACGTCGCTCTGCAGCAGCGGCGGGTACACCGCGGACGTCTCGCCGTCGACCGTGGTGCCCGCGAACTGCAGCATCGCCCGCATCGCCCCGTGCAGGGGCGCCGGGTAGCCCAGGACCGGGGCGGACACCTCGTCCAGGCGCCGCAGGTGCTCCGGCGCGAGGACGGTGTCGAGGCCGGCGAGGTTGTCCTCGAGGTGTTGCAGGCGCCGGGCGCCGACGATCGGCACGACGGTGCCCTCGCGGGCCCGCAGCCACGCCAGGGACACCGCGGCCGAGGTGGTACCGAGTTCGTCGGCGACGGCGGCGACCTCCTCGATGACGAGGTACTCGTCCTCCCCTGGGCCGCCCACGAACGCCGTGCGCGCGGAGTCGGCGACCGTGCCGCCGCGCCGGTACTTGCCCGACAGGAAGCCGTTCTTCAGCGGGCTCCACGGCACGAGCGCCATCCCCTGGTCGAGGGCGAGCGGGGCGAGTTCGCCCTCCACGGTGCGGGCGAGCAGCGAGTACTCGACCTGCAGCGCGATCAGCGGGGTCCAGCCCTTGAGCAGCGCGGTGGTCTGGGCCTGCGCGGTCAGCCAGGCGGGGGTGTTGGAGAAGCCGACGTAACGGATCCTGCCCGCGCGCACCAGGTCGTCGAGGGTGCGCATCGTCTCCTCGATCGGCGTGTGCCGGTCCCAGTTGTGCAGCCAGTACAGGTCCAGGTAGTCGGTCCGCAGCCGGCGCAGGGTCTCGTCGAGCTGGGCGACGATCGAACCGCGGCCCGCGCCGCCGCCGTTGGGGTCTCCGGGGAAGAGGTTGGTGAAGAACTTCGAGGCGAGCACGACGTGCTCGCGGCGTCCGGGGTGCGCGGCGAACCAGTCGCCGAGGATCCGCTCGGAGTGGCCGTTGGTGTAGAAGTTCGCGGTGTCCACGAAGTTGCCGCCGTGGTCCAGGTAGGTGGCCAGGATCTTCTCGGACTCCTCGACGCCGCACCCGGCGCCGCCGGGGTCCTCGCCGAAGGTCATCGCGCCGAGGGCGAAGGGGCTGACCCGCAGCCCGGACCGGCCGAGGGTGACGTAGTGGTCGAGCGGCATGTTCGTGCTCCCTTGTGCGTCGGATTCGGTGCTCTCCATGCAACGGGAGGCCGCTCCGCCGGGGTAGACCGATCCTCGCGGGCTCTTGCCCGATCCTGCCGACTTCGCCCGGATCGGGCTTGCCCGGCCGTGTCCGCGGGTGGTTCGGTGAGGGGGTGCGCACCCCTCCCGGACTCCTCCTGGCCGAGCTCCGCGACCTCATCGCGACGCACGCCCGGCCCTCCCTGCGGACCGCGGTCGACGGACTGCTGCTGTCCCGGGTCGCGACGGCCCCGCCGGACTACTCGCTGACCGAGCCGCTACTGGTCGTCATGGCCCGGGGTGGCAAGCGCCTGCTGCTCGGCGAGGAGGTGCACGACTACCGGGCGGGGCAGTACCTGCTGGTCACCGCTGTCCTGCCGGTCACCGGCCACTACCTGGACGTGAGCGCGCGGGACCCGGCACTGGGCATGGGGATGGTGCTGCGGGCGGCCGCCATCGCCCCGCTGCTGCTGGAGGCACCGCCCGGCCGCCGGGCCCGCGCCACGTCCGCCCCACCCGCGCTCGCCACCGGCGGGGCCGGACCGGAACTGCTCGACGCCGTCGTACGGCTGGTGCGGCTGCTCGACCATCCCGCGGACGCCCCCGTGCTCGCCCCGATGGTCGAGCGGGAGATCCTGTGGCGGCTGCTCACCGGGCCGCACGGCGCCATGGTCCGCGAGATCGGCCTGGCCGACAGCGGGCTGTCGCACGTCAGCCGGGCCATCCACTGGATCCGCGACAACTACGCGGAGCCCATGCGGGTCGACGACCTGGCCCGCCTCGCCGGCATGAGCCCGTCCGCCTTCCACCGGCACTTCCGCGCCGTGACGACGATGAGCCCGCTGCAGTTCCAGAAGCGCATCCGGCTGCAGGAGGCCCGTTCCCTCCTCGTGGCCCGCCCCGACGACGTCGCCGGCGTCGGCCACGTCGTCGGCTACTCCAGTCCCACCCAGTTCAACCGCGAGTACCGCCGTCTGTTCGGCGCCCCGCCGGGTCAGGACGCCGCCCGTGTCCGCGCCGTCGCCACCCCCGCGGGCGTGCGGCACCTGCCCTGAGGGGTCAGGGCCAGAGCAGACCGCGCGCCCAGCCGTCGGGGACGGCCGGGTCGCGGGTGTAGCGGAGGCGGACGTGGCCCTGCGCGGGGGCGGCCTGCCAGAACTCGGCCTCGTCGGCGACGAGGCGGTAGACGGTGTGGCCCTCGGGCACGTCGTCGGGGTGGGCGGCGACGTGCCCGGTGGCCCGGCGACGCGCCTCCTCGTACGCGGCGCGGCCCTCCAGCGGGGCGCTCATCGTGCCCGTGAAGCCGGCGACGCGGGAGGCCTCGCGGCGGCCGAGGAAGTCGCGGCGGGCGGCGGCGCGGTCCAGGGCCCCGACCGGTCCGGTCACCCGGATCTGCCGGCCGTGCCGCGGCCAGTACCAGCTGAGCGCGGCGTAGGGGCGGTCCGTCAGGTCGCGGCCCTTGCGGCTGCCCGCGTCGGAGGCGAAGTCGAAGGAGGGGCCGTCGAGGTCGACGCCGCGCAGCATGAGGACCCGCGCGGAGGGCCGGCCGCCGGCGTCCGCCGTGCTGAGCGTCATGACGTGCGGCTCGGGGACCCCGTCGTCGAGGGCGTACGCCAGCCAGCGGGCGAACAGCGGCCCCGGTGCCGGTCCTGCGGTGGCGGGGTCGAAGGCCGGGAGGGGCCCGGCGAGGACGGGCGCGGAGCGCATGCGTTCCCGGAGGGCTTCGGCGGTCACGGGTGCCTGGTCGTCGGTCACGTCCCGATCCTGGCATGCGGCCGCCCGGCGCGCCGCGGATCCGCGGTGCGCCGGGCGGCGGCGGTGGGGCCGTCAGGCCGGGAGGTGGAACTGCTGGTTGGTGCCGCCGGCGCAGGTCCAGATCTGCAGCCGGGCGCCGTTGGCGGTGGACTTGTCGGTGACGTCCAGGCACTTGCCGGAGACGGGGTTCACCAGGGTGTCCCCGCTGCCGCGCTGCCAGACCTGGGCGCCGGTGCCGTTGCAGTCGTAGAGCTGGACCTTGGTGCCGTTGACGGTGCCGGCGGCGGTGAGGTCCATGCACTTGCCGAGGGCGCGCAGGGTGCCGTCGGTGCCCACCGTCCACTGCTGCGCGGTGGTGCCGTTGCAGTCGTACATCTGGACGGCGGTGCCGTTGGCGCTGCTCGCGGCGGCGACGTCGACGCACTTGCCGCCGAGGCCGGTGACCTGGCCGGTGGAGCCGGTGGGCGGCGGGGTGGTGCCGCCTCCGGTCACGGTGTTGAAGACGGAGGAGAACTGCCAGGCGCTCTGCGGGGTGCCGCTGCAGCTGTCGGAGAGCTGGCCGTTGGTGGCGCAGGCCTTGTCGCGGCCGAGCGCCCAGAAGGCGAGTTCCTGGATGCCCTTGGACTTGGCGAAGTTGGCGAGCGTGGTGGCGTTGCCGGTGGTGAAGATCTCGCTGGTGTCGTCGTTGACCCCGATCATCGGGGTGTTGCCCTCCATCGCCCACAACTGGGCGTCGGACTTCTCCGGCCAGATCGCGCCGAGCTGGCCGCGCAGGGCGGTGGCGGCGTCGGTGGCCGCCTTGCCCATGTCGCGGGTCCCGTCGTAGTAGTCCATCGTCATGATGTTGACGAGGTTGACGTTCAGCCCGTTGCTCTTGGCGTTGGAGAGCAGCTTCGTCCCGTTGTCGTCCAGGCCGTTGGGCATGGACGGCAGGGTGTACTGGACGTCGAGCCTGCGCCCGGCGGCCGCGTACTCCTGCTGGAGCTGGGCGAGGGCCTTGTTGCGGCGGTCGTTGGCCGCGGTGTTGGCGATCGCGCTGCCCTCGATGTCGAGGTCGACGCGGGTGAGGTTGAGGGCGTCGACGACCTTCTTGTACTGGGCCTTGAGCGCGGACACGCTCGTACAGGAGAGGCCGATCTCGGTGCCGGAGGCCCCGCCGAAGGAGACGATGACGTCGCCGCCGGCGGCCCGCAGGGAGTTGACCGCGGAGGTCCAGCCGGCGTCGGTGACGGGCGTGTCGCCGTTGAACAGGGCGTTGCAGCCGCCGCCGTCGATGACGAAGGCGAGCGTGAAGTACTTCAGGCCCGTCGCGTTGCGGGCGCCTGTCATCGCCGAGGGCGAGTTCCAGGTCTCGACGTAGGGAGCGGCGTAGTGGGCGGGGAAGCCGGGGCCGGGGTTGGCGGCGGCGCTCGCGGAGCCGCCGGTGGCGACGACTGCGGTGGCGGCCAACGCGAGGACGGCGGGGGCGGCGGTGAGGGCTCTGACGGCGGATTTCAGCACGGGACGGCTCCTTCGTGTGCGCGACCTGAGTGCGCGTCGTGGGGGGCAAGCCGTTGGGGGGAGGAGCGGGGTGGGGGGCCTGGACAGCCATTCATGTAGGTGAACGTCGCCTCACTACATGAACAGCTGATGGCCGATGACGGTATGGACTAGACCAGCCTCACGTCAATACCCCTTGCGGCACCGGCTTGTTGGGAGCCGCGACGGCGGCCTGGGGGCGCGCGGGCATGCCTGGTGGCGGGGTCTCCGCCGCCCGCCGTGCGGACGGCGGCGACCCCGCCTGCTGTCGTCCGGCCGGGTCAGGGACCGGAGACGAGGTTGGCCACGTTGTTCGCGGAGTTGGACGGCCCCCCGCTGTTGTTGATGACGTGGCTGATCGTGCCCGTGCCGCCGAGGGAGACCGTCACCATGTCGTGGAAACGGACCCCGGACACCGCGGGCACCTCGAAGGCCCGGTCGGCGACGACGGACGGGTTGACGTTGAAGTAGCAGTAGCTGCCCAGGCCCCAGGCCTCGTGGCTGGTCACCGAGGGGCTGACCTTGTAGGCGTCGTAGCCCCTCGTGGAACCGTTCATCCAGGCCGCCTGGTTGGGCGGGTCGTACGGCATCTCGTTCTGGAAGAAGTACGTACGGCCGCCGTTGCCGTTCCAGATCACCTGGTGCTGCTGGTAGTGCTCCACGAACAGCCCGTACATCGTCACGTTCGTGCCGTTGACGATCAGGCCGTTGGCGGCGGTGTTGCTGTTCCAGCCCACCCCGCTGCCGTGGTCGGCGCGCCACAGCCACATGTGGTCGCCGATGACGTCCGAGCTGTTGACCACCAGGCTCTGGGAGGCCTTGCCGACGCCCGCGCCGCCGATGCGGAAGAAGACGTCGTGCAGCGAGGTCGGGTCGGCGGTGTGCCGCGCGGACGAGCCGGCGGGGCCGACCTGCATCAGCGTCTGCGAGTTGGTGGTGCCCGCGTCGATGAGGAGCCCGGCGATCTTGACGCCGTCGACGTCCGCGACGTTCACCGCGGTGATGCCGTTGTCCGGGATGACGGTCGCCAGGCCCAGGCCGAGGACGACGGTGCCGGCGCGGTTGACGTTCAGCGTCTGGTTCAGGTGGTAGACGCCGGGCGTGAAGAGCAGGTTCTTGCCCTGGGCGAGCGCGCCGTTGATGTCGGTGGCGGTGGCGCCGGGCTTGACGACGTAGAACTGGTCGATCGGCAGCGAGCTGCCCGCGGGGCTGCCGCCCGCCCAGGTCGTGCCCTGGGTGTTGGTGCGCAGCGCCGGGACGAAGACCTTGTACGCACCGGCCGGGTCCACGTACAGGAACGGCTTCTCGCGGGTCACCGGGGACTGCGCGACGGTGGTGTAGGGCGGGCTCGGGAAGGTGTTCGCGGGCGCGTTCACGTCACCGACGAAGACCATGTTCCAGTTGGAGCCGGTCCAGCTGCCCCACTGGCTGTTCCGCGACAGCCACTGCTGCTGCGAGCCGGAGCGCACCTGGCCGTCGATCTTGGAGTCGGCGATCAGTCCGCCGCTGGACCATCCGCCGTCGTCCAGCTGCAGGTTGCCGCGGACGTGCATCCGGCGGTACGGGGCGGCCTGCGAGACCGCCCAGCGGTCGATGCCGCCGGCCGGGTTGACGGAGAGGTTCTCGGCCGAACGCCAGAAGTTCTGGGTGGCGTTGCCCTGGAACCAGTCGGCCTCGGCGTGGACCGCGCCGTTGATCGTCACGTCGTCCGGCGAGAGGCCGAGGCCCGCGACCTGGGTGTAGAAGCCGACGTTGGCGTCCACGTTGTAGCTGCCGGGCTTGAAGAGCAGGGCGTAGCGCTGGGAGCCGAACTGGTTCGACTCCTGCTGCCCGAAGACCTGGTTGAGCCGGCCCTGGATGGCGGCCGAGGACATCGACGGGTCGAAGACCGAGACGTTCGGGCCGAGGTCGGGGGTGCCCGGCGGGTTCTGCGGGGCGTCGGTGGAGCCCAGGCTGAAGGACTGCGCGGCGGTGCCGTTGCAGGTGTACTGCTGCATGCGGGCGCCGTCGGCGACCGAGGCGGCGGGCACGTCGAGGCACTTGCCGCTGTTGCGGTTCACGAAGTGGTAGCTCCCGCCGGCCTCCTCGACCGGCAGCCACTGCTGGTTGGCGCCGTTCGAGTACGACCAGAGCTGGACGGGTGCGGCGTCCGTCGTGGAGACGTCGGTGACGTCCCAGGCCTTGCTCGCGTCGTTGCGGTTGTTGACGCGGACGTAGCCGTCGCTGGTCGCCTGGAACTGCCACTGCTGCGCGGTGGTGCCGTTGCACGCGTACTGCTGCACGGCGGTGCCGTCGGCGGTGGCCGCGGCCGCGGCGTCGACGCACTTGCCGCTGTGCTTGGCGGCGACGGTCACCCAGCCGGTGGGGAGGGTGGCGGCCTGCGCCTGCGGGGCGGTCAGCACGACGGCTGACAGGCCCGAGGCGAAGAGCGCGCCGAGCGCGAGCGGTACGACGCGGCGCCGGGCGCGACCGCGTCCGGGGACGCCGCGGGGCGGCGCTCCGAGGGTTCTCATGGATGACTCCTGTGCCGCGCGGGGCGCGGCGCCGTGGGGGGATGTGAGCGGGCATGCCGAAGCGTGCGGCGGCATGACGTGTCACGACGGGGTGGGGGGTGGCCCGGGCGCGGGCGCCCGGCCGTGCGACAGCAGCTCAAAGGTCGGAACGACCTTTCTTCACGGCGTGAAGTTAGGCTTCCGCAGCGGACACGTCAAGAGGTCGCGCTACGGATTTCGAACGCCGCAGGATTCGTGGTAATGCCTCAACTCGACGCGCGGGCAGGGTGTTTGTGCTGCTGGTGGCCGATGCGGGACGGCACGGCGGGGCGCGGCGGGCGGGCCCCGGCGCCTTTGGGCCGGACAACACTTGAACGCGCCCTGCCCGGTGGGCCACCCCACTGGGCCCGCCGGCCCTGACCACCCTTCAGGAAGTGCTGATCAACGGCGGCCACCTGCACGGACCGTACTGGTCTGTACCAGAGTCTTGACTGCACCCTTCCTTCACACCTTAAATCACGAGTTGACGAAGGCCTCCCCACCGCCTCCCCCCACCCCCCATCCCCCCACCGGCGCCCCCCACACGCGCCCGCCGACCGGGAAGGACCTCCCCCCATGACCCGTGCCACGAGCGCCGCGAGGCGCGCCGCCGCCCGCCTGTTACTGCTGCTCGCCGTCCTCCTGGGCGCCGTCGCGGCGCCCGCCACGTCCGCCCCCGCCGCCGCCCCCTTCAAGGTGCTGGCGTTCTACAACGGCACCTGGGACGCGGCCCACATCGACTTCGTCAAGGAAGCCAACCAGTGGTTCCCGCAGGCCGGGGCCGCCAACGGCTTCACGTACACCTCGACGACCAACTGGAACCTGCTGACCGACGCGGCCGCCCTGAAGCAGTACCAGGTCGTCCTCTTCCTCGACGACGCCCCGCAGAGCGCCGCCCAGCGCTCCGGCTTCGAGGCGTACATGCGCGGCGGCGGGGCCTGGCTGGGCTTCCACGTCTCGGCCTGGACCGACAACGCGCAGAGCTGGCCCTGGTACTACAACCAGTTCCTGGGCAGCGGCAACTTCCGCTCGAACACCTGGGGCCCCACCGCCGCCACGCTGCGCGTCGAGGACCGCGCCCACCCCGCCACCTCGCACCTGCCGGCGACGTTCACCTCGTCGGTGAGCGAGTGGTACAGCTGGAGCAACGACCTGCGCAACAACCCGGACATCGACGTCCTGGCGTCCGTCGACCCGGTCAGCTTCCCCCTGGGCACCGACCCCAACCAGTCCTGGTACAGCGGCTACTACCCGATCCTGTGGACCAACACCAAGTACCGCATGCTGTACGCCAACTTCGGCCACAACGCGATGAACTACGACACGAACACCCGGCTGTCGTCGACCTTCGCCAGCGCCACCCAGAACACCTTCCTGCTCGACGGGCTCAAGTGGCTCGGCACCGGCTCCACGGGCGACCCCGCCCCCACCGACCCGATCTCCGAGACGTCCTGGTACTCCCTGGTCAACGCCGGCAGCGGCCGCTGCGTGGACGCCCGGGCCGCCGCCGCGGCCAACGGGACCGTGATCCAGCAGTACACCTGCAACTCCACCACCGCGCAGGACTTCCGCGTGCTGTCCACCGACAGCGGGTACGCCCGCCTGGCCGCCCGGAACGACACCACCAAGGCCGTGGACGTCACGGACGTCTCCACCGCCGACAACGCCCCGCTCCAGCTCTGGACGTACGGCGGCGGCGGCAACCAGCAGTGGAGGCCGGTCGCCGAGTCCGGCGGCCGCTACCACTTCACCGCCCGCCACAGCGGCAAGTGCCTCACCGCCCCCACCGGCGACCCCAGCGGCACCCAACTCGTCCAGCGCACCTGCGACGGCTCGGCCGCGCAGTCCTTCCAGCTCGTCGTCCGTCCCTGACCCGGACGACGGGATCCCGGTGCCGCCCCGCCCCCACAAGGGCCGGGGCGGCACCTCCGTGTCCGGCCCGCCCCGGCACCGGCCCTCACCATTTCTGACAGGTCGTCAGTATTGAAACTTCCGGCCACGGCGGTTACGTTCCGCCCACTCGCCGACGCAAGGGAGTGTGGTCGTATGGCCGAGGTCTCCGCCCAGGCCCGCATCGCGGCACCGGCCGAGAAGGTCTGGCGCACCCTCACCGACTTCAGCTCGCACACGCAGTGGAGCACCACGCACACCGGGTTCCCCGACGGCGGTCCCCAGCCGCTGGAGACGGGCGCGACCTACCGGGAGAACATGAAGCTGATGGGGTTCCCCGCCGAGGTGAACTGGGAGGTCACCTCGTTGGACCCCGGGCGCGGGTTCGCGATCGCGGGCAAGGGCCCGATGGCCGTGGACCTGCTGACCCGATACAGCCTGACCCCGGACGGCGACCAGACCGACGTCCGCATCGACGGCTCCTTCAACGGCGCGGCCGTCGCCCTCATGGCGGGCAAGCTCAAGGACACCGCCACCGCGGCGCTCCACGAGTCGCTGCGCAAGCTCGCCGGCCTCGTCGAGTAGCCGGGGACCGGAGACACCGGACGGTCCGTGGGGCGGCCCCACGTCACTCGTCGCTGATTGCTCGTCACCCACACGTGGACGATGGGGCATTGATCCGATGTGCCCGGGTACGGTACCGCTTGCGCCGGCCGTGCCGTGCCGACGGACCGACAGGGGAGCCCCGCCCATGCAGATCGCCCGTACCGCCGCCGTACGCTCCGCCGCCGCCTTCGCACTCGCCGCCCTCGCGGGCGCGACGACGGCCTGCGCTCCCGCCGACGGCGGCGGCACCACGGGCGACGGACGGCCGGCCGCGAGCGCTCCCGCCACGGCCGGGCCGGCCGACCTGCCCTCGTTCGCCGGCATGGGTCTGCAGGCCGCCCAGGACAAGGCCCAGACGCTGGGCTTCTACCGCCTGGACTCGCACGACGCGCTGGGCCGGGGGCGTGACCAGATCTGGGACCGCGACTGGAAGGTCTGCTTCCAGCGCCCCGTCCCGGGCAGCCGGTCCACCACCGTCACCGTCGACTTCGGCACCGTGAAGCTCACGGAGTCCTGCCCCGCCCGGGACGCCTCCCCGCCGGCCGCGGCGGGCGCGACGATGCCCGACCTCACGGGCACCTCCGTGAAGGTGGCCCGCACGACGCTCACCGCCGCGACCAGCATCACGGCGGAGGACGCCTCCGGGCAGGACCGCTTCATCCTCATGGAGAGCAACTGGAAGGTGTGCTCGCAAGCGCCCGCCGCAGGCGCCGGGCTCACGGGGCAGCCGATCGCCTTCAAGGCCGTGAAGTTCGGCGAGGCCTGCCCGTAGAGGTCGCGTGCCGACGGGGGCGTGTTCGTCGTGGCGTGGGGATGCTCTCGATCGAAGGACGCCGGTGGCCCGGGACACGTGTGCGTCCCGGGCCACCGGCGTACAGAGGGCTGTCAGTCCTCGTCGGCGAGGATCAGGTAGAGCTTCTTGCGGGCCTCGTTGACCACGCCGAGCGCCTTGTCGCGCTGCTCGGGCGTACCGGTCGCCCAGACCTGCCGGAAGGCGTCGACCAGGCCGGCGCCCGCCTTGCGGATCTCGTTCATGGCCTCCCAGTCGATGCCGCGCCCGGCCTCTTCCCAGGGGGCGTCGGGCCCCGCCTCGGCCTCGGTACGGCCGGCCTCGGTGAGCGTGAAGAGCTTCTTGCCGCCCTCCGACGCGCTGCTGATCAGGCCCTCGTCCTCGAGCAGTTGCAGCGTCGGGTAGACCGAGCCGGGGCTCGGCTTCCACGCGCCGCCGCTGCGCTCGGCGATCTCCTGGATCATCTCGTAGCCGTGCATGGGCCGGTCCGCGAGCAGCGCCAGGATCGAGGCACGCACGTCGCCGCGCCTCGCCCGGCCCCGCGGGCCTCCCCTGCCGCCCCGCCCGCCGTGCCACGGCCCGGGCCCCCAGGGCCCCCCGCCGAACGGCGGTCCGAACGGCCCGAAGGCCGCACGCCGCCCTTCCTGCTCATGGTCGCCGCGGCCGTGATGGCCGGGCCCGAAGTGTCCATGTCCATGGGAACGCATGGTGACGCTCCTTCCATCGTCGTACGGTCGCGATGCTTCAACGATATATCGGCAACAGTCGCAGAGCAAGGCCCTCCCGCCTGCGGAACTGTCGTGTCCCAGCGCAGATGCACCGGTCTCACCGAAGATTGACGACTGGGCTGTCGGTAGTTGCGACGACGGGGCGCGGCCCCGCGAGTGCGGCACCCGGGTACGGCATAAGCTCGGCAGATGGCGAAGTACTTCGACGTGCACCCCGAGAACCCCCAGCCCCGCAGCATCGCCCAGGTCGCCGACGCCGTGCGGTCGGGAGCACTCATCGCATACCCCACCGACTCCTGTTACGCGCTGGGCTGCCGACTGGGCAGCAGGGACGGCATGGACCGGATCCGTTCGATCCGCCACCTCGACGACCGGCACCACTTCACCCTGGTGTGCCGGGACTTCGCGCAGCTGGGCCAGTTCGTGCAGGTGGACAATGACGTGTTCCGGGCCGTGAAGGCGTCCACACCCGGCAGCTACACCTTCATCCTCCCGGCCACCCGTGAGGTGCCGCGCAAGCTGCTGCACCCGAAGAAGAAGACCGTGGGTGTGCGCATCCCGGACCATGTGGTCACCCAGGCGCTGCTGGCCGAATTGGGCGAGCCGCTGCTGTCCAGCACACTGCTGCTGCCGGACGAGGAGGAGCCGATGACCCAGGGCTGGGAGATCAAGGATCGGCTCGATCACGCGGTGGACGCCGTGGTCGACTCCGGGGACTGCGGCACCGAGCCGACGACGGTGGTGGACTTCTCCGGCGGCGTTGCAGAGATCGTACGGCGGGGCGCGGGAGACACCTCGCGGTTCGAGTGAGGCCCCGCCGGTCGCCCTGCCCCTCGCAGCTTCGACAGCCGCGAAGGCAGGGCACCGGTCACACTTCATTGAGAACGCTCGAACTTCACTGAGACGGGACAGGAACTGTCGACCTGCGTCAGTGAGTGTTGATCGATTGCCAGCGAAGGCCGATCGACAGTGGAGGATGACCGCAGACGGCGACGATCCTCTGCTCGACGGGTCTGTAGTGTGCGGCAATGACAAGAAGTGAGCGGCTCGCCGAGCAGTTGGACTGGTACTGGCGCAAGAACCTGCGGCCACGGCTGGACGGTCTTACCGACGAGGAGTACTTCTGGGAGCCGGTGCGGGGCTGCTGGAGCATCCGCCCACGTGACACGTCGGCCGCACCGGTGCCGGAAGGTTCGGGGAAATGGACGATGGACTCCGCGTCCCCTGCCCCGGTGCCGGCGCCGGTGACCACGATTGCCTGGCGGCTGGCGCACATCATCGTCTCGTGCCTGGGCTATCGGGTCGGGTGGTACTTCGGCCGCCAGGACGTCGACTCCCGGACATTCGCCTACGCGGGGACCGCTGACGAGGCGCTGGAACAGCTCGATGAGATGTATGGGAGCTGGAACGCGGGGGTCCGCGAGCTCACGGACGCCGACCTGGACAATCCGCCCACGGTGGGTCCCGAGCGGTTTCCCATGGAGAACAGGGTCCTGCACGTCAACAGGGAGCTGATCCATCACGGCGCCGAGGTTTCCCTGCTGCGCGACCTCTACCGCCGGCAGGACGGAGCCGCACCGCGCCGAATATGACTCTCGGCAACCGGCGATCGAGCTTCGGAAACGTACGTGGACTCCCTGACGCTCCGTGGCTGCTGCCGCCGAGAGGCCTTTCCGGTGATGAGCCGGCCTGTGGCCGGAAGGTGCTTCGGGTTGCGGCGTGCGCCGCTGACGACCGGCCTGTGCGTCTCATCGAGGTTTCACCGGCTGGGGCCGACCAGTCGGGCGCTGAATGACGACGGCAGCGCGCCGCGAGCGACTGGACGGTCAAGGGCGACCCCCGTGCAGGGCTCGCTAGGCTCACGGCATGTCCAACGATCTCGGTTTCACGTGCTCGTGCTGCGGCGAGCGCCACGCAGAGCTCCCCATGAGCTACTCGACGATGGCCCCGGACGTGTGGGACCACAGCTTCGAGAGTGATCCGGACAGCATGCTGTCGTCCGACCAGTGCGTGATCAAGGGCCGGCACTTCTTCGTCAGGGGCCTGATCGAGATACCCGTGATCGGCAGCCAGGACGTCTTCTCCTGGGGCGTCTGGGTCTCACTGAGCAGGGACAACTTCGCCCGTGCCCTTGAGGTGTGGAACACGGAGGGCCGCGAGGCCGAGAAGCCGTATTTCGGCTGGCTCAGCACCGAGCTCGCGCTTTATCCCGAGAGCACGACCAACCTCAAGACGAACGCTCACACCCGACCGGTCGGCAAGCGGCCCTTCATCGAGTTGGAGCCCACCGACCACCCGCTCGCCGTCGAACAGCGCTCCGGAATCACGCAGGACCGCGTGCGTGAGATCGCCATGGCGGTGCTCCACCCGGCGTGACGGGCCGCGTCGGCCGAAGTTCACTGAGACTGGTCGAACTTCGCTGAGACAGGACAGCCGCGCGACAGTGCGGCCGGACCCGAACGCCGGGGCGAGTGTCGGGCGCACAGGCGGATCAGCCATACTGCCCGCCGTGGAGCAGAGCAGAGGTCCGAACATCCCGCTCGTACAGGCCGCCGGCATCGATCCGGCCTACGTCCCCGGCATCCTCGCGCCGGAACCGGGGGGCGACGACAGAACCGAGGCCGCCGCCTCCGAGACCGGAAGTGCGGCCGACGTGACGACCGGTGCCGCGCCGTCGCCCGCCGAGGCCGAAGCCGATGCCGAGGACGCGACCCCGGAGGAGTCCGCCACCGACACCGATGACGACGAGGTCGACGACGACGAAGGCACCGAAGGCTCCGGCGAGGAGCGGGTGTTCGAGGCGGCGGACCGCAGGGGGGCGATCCGGGCGGACCGGCATGGCCTCGCGTTCCGGCTGGACGACACCGAGGCCGAGTTCCGCTGGAAGGAGATCCGCGCGGTCGAGGTCGACCTCCCCAAGTGGGGGCACCGCTTCGGCGTCACGGTCTACCTGTCCGAGCGCCGCTGGTTCGAGACGTGGGTGGACGCGCCCAGCCGACGGCGGTTGCGGGCCTGGAACGATGAGTTCGACGCCGTCCTCGACGTCTACTTCGAAACCGGCACCGCGGAGCAGGATTCCGAGGAGCGCGACTCCGCGCAGCAGTAGGCGTCGACTCCAGCCGTCGGCCCGGTCGACGCCCGGGCCGCGGTGCGCCGCTTCGACGGCACGACGGCCAAGTCCGCCGAAGACAAAAGGCAAGGAGCGCCCGCTCCTTGCCACTCTCAAGCTATAGCGCACGGGGGGCCTTGCGGCAAGGCCCCCGTTGTGCCGCAGAATCACCGCCCTGAACCGGAAACCACGGGGTGGGGTGTGTTGATGATCGACGTCATCGTCGTCGGCGGCGGGCCGACCGGGCTGATGCTGGCGGCCGAGTTGCGGCTGCAGGGCGTACGGGTGCTCGTGCTGGAGCGGGACGCGGAGCCGAGCGTGCAGACCCGCTCGCGCGGCCTGCACGTCCGCAGCATCGAGGTGATGGACCAGCGGGGCCTGCTGGAGCGGTTCCTCGCGCACGGCAGGAAGGTCACGTCCGGCGGGTTCTTCGGCGGCCTCGGCAAGCACTGGCCCGAGGGGCTGGACACCGCCCATTCGTACGTCCTCGCCGTCCCGCAGCCGGTCACCGAACGCCTGCTGGCCGAGCACGCCGCCGGCCTCGGCGTCGAGATCCGGCGCGGCCGCGCACTGTCCGGGCTGAGCCAGGACGACGACGGGGTCACCGCCGAACTGGCCGACGGGACGCGGTTGCGCTCGCGCTACCTCGTCGGCTGTGACGGCGGACGCAGCACCGTGCGGAAGCTGCTCGGCGTCGGTTTCCCCGGCGAGCCCTCCAGGGTCGAGACGCTGATCGGCGAGATGGAGGTGGCCGCGCCGCCGGAGACGGTGGCCGCCGTGGTGGCCGAGGTCCGCAGGACGCGGGAGCGGTTCGGCGTCATCCCCGAACCGGACGGGCGGTACTGCGTGATCATGCCCGCCGAGGGTGTGGCCGAGGACCGCGCGGCACCGACCTGGGAGGAGTTCAAAGGACGGCTGCGGGCGATCGCCGGCACCGACTTCGGCGTGCATTCGCCGCGCTGGCTCTCCCGCTTCGGTGACGCCACCCGGCAGGCCGAGCGCTACCGGGTGGGGCGGGTGCTGCTCGCCGGCGACGCGGCGCACGTCCATCCGCCGACCGGGGGGCAGGGGCTCAACCTCGGCCTCCAGGACGCGTTCAACCTCGGCTGGAAGCTCGCGGCGGCGGTGCTCGGCCGGGCGCCCGAGGGGCTGCTGGACAGCTACCACGCCGAACGGCACCCCGTGGCCGCCGACGTGCTGGAGAACACCCGCGCGCAGATGCACCTGCTGTCCGCCGAGCCGGGGCCGCGGGCGGTGCGCGGACTGCTGGCGGAGCTGATGGGTTTCGAGGAGGTGAACCGGCACCTGATCGGGAAGATCACCGGGATCGCGGTCCGCTACGACCTCGGCGAGGGCCACGAACTGCTCGGCCGCCGGCTGCGGGACGTGGAGCTGAAGCAGGGACGGCTGTACGCGCTGATGCACGCCGGCCGCGGCCTGCTGCTCGACCGTACGGGCGGCGCGCTGTCCGCGGCGGGCTGGGAGGACCGGGTCGACCACGTCGTCGACGCCGGTGGGGAGCCGGACGTCCCCGCGGTCCTGCTGCGCCCCGACGGCCACGTCGCCTGGGTCGGCGCGGACCGGCAGGATCTCCTCGCCGCCCTCGCCCGCTGGTTCGGCACTCCCACCGGCTGACCAGGGGATATCACCCTCCGCCGGACGGGAGTTGCCCACGGTGACCATGCGGCCGAGTGGCATTCGCGGCGTCCGGGGCCGAGACTGCGAGTACGACACAAAGATCCCCCAATGCCGGACACAGGGCACACCCACCGCTTCCGGATCGCCCGCCCGGACGCCGGCCGAGGCGTGCCGCCTCGGTGGCCGGCCCGAGGGCGGGTGGTCCGTACCCCACTTGGAGCCGCCATGGCGGACATCCCGGTCGACGTCCTGACCCCTGATCCCGACCCTGATCCCGATACCGGCCCTGATGGCGACACGTTCGCCGCCACCGGCCGCGAACGGGTGATCGCCGAAGTCCTGGCCCCGGTCGTGCAGGCGGAGCGGGTCCCGCTCGACAGCAACTTCTTCACGGACCTCGGCGCGGACTCCATGGTCATGGCCCGCTTCTGCGCGCGGCTCAGGAAGCGCGAGGACGTGCCGCCCGTCTCGATCAAGGACGTCTACCGTCACCCCACCGTCAGGAGCCTGGCGGCGGCCCTCGCGGAGGTCGTCCCGCCCCCGGCACCCGCGCCGGCTCTCGCGGCGTCCCCCGCGACGGGCACGGCGCCGTACGGACCGGGCACGCCGGGCACGCCAAGTGGCCCGTCGGGCACGCCGCGTTACGCGCTGTGCGCGACGCTCCAACTGCTGTTCTTCCTCGCGTACTCCTTCGCGGCGGCCCTCGTCCTCACGGCCGGCGTGGAGTGGATCGCGGACGGTTCGGGTCTGCTCGGCACCTACCTGCGTGCGGTCCTCTTCGGTGCCGTGGTCTTCCTCGGGGTCTGCGTACTGCCGATCCTGGGCAAGTGGGTGCTCGTCGGCCGGTGGCGCCCGCGGGAGATCCGGCTGTGGAGCCTGGCGTACGTCCGCTTCTGGTGCGCCAAGACGCTGATCCGGGCGAATCCGCTGGCGCTGTTCGCGGGTTCCCCCGTCTACTCCCTCTACCTGCGGGCGCTGGGCGCGAGGATCGGCCGGCGGGTGACGGTCTTCACCCGCCACGTGCCGGTCTGCACCGACCTGCTCACCGTCGGCGACGACACCGTCATCCGCAAGGACGCCTTCCTCAACTGCTACCGGGCGCAGTCCGGGGTGATCAGGACCGGCCCGGTCACGCTCGGCCGGGACGTGCTGATCGGCGAGGCGACGGTGCTCGACATCGGGACCTCCATGGGCGACGGCACCCAGCTCGGCCACTCCTCCTCGCTGCACGCCGGCCAGTCCGTGCCCGCCGGCGAACGCTGGCACGGCTCCCCGGCCCAGCCCACCGACGTCGACTACCGCCGCGCGACCGGCCCCGCCCGCTGCGGCACCCTGCGCAGGACGGCGTACGCGTCGACGCAGGTGCTGACGGCCCTGGTCCTGTACGTGCCCCTGGCCGTCGGCGGCGCGGCCCTGCTGACGGCCGCGGTCCCGCAATTCCGCGCGCTGCTGGCCCCCGGGCCCACGGCGCCGGCCGGCTGGACGTTCTACGCCGACGCCCTGGCCGCCTCCGCGATCTTCTTCTTCGGCGCCGTCGTCGTGGGCGCCCTGCTCTCGGTGACCGTCCCGCGCGTGCTGGGTCCCGTCGTACGGCCGGGCCGGGACTACCCCCTGTACGGTTTCCGCTACGGGGTGCACCGGGCGGTCGGCTTCCTCACCAACCGGCGCTTCCACAAGGTCCTGTTCGGCGACAGCTCGGCGATCGTCGGCTACCTGGGCCGTCTCGGGTACGACCTGGGCGAGGTCGAGCAGACCGGCTCCAACTTCGGCCTCACGGTGCGGCAGGACACCCCGCGCCTGACCAGCGTCGGCCGGGGGACGATGGTCGCCGACGGGCTGTCGGTCATCAACACCGACTACACCGGCACCTCCTTCCGCACGTCCGAGGTGACGATCGGCCCGCACAACTTCCTGGGCAACTACATCGCGTTCCCCGCCGGGGCCAGGACCGGCGACAACTGCCTGCTGGCGACCAAGGTGATGGTGCCGCTCGACGGGGAGGTACGGGAGGGCGTCGGCCTCCTCGGTTCTCCGAGCTTCGAGATCCCCCGGTCCGTCCTGCGCGACAGCAGGTTCGACCACCTCGTCCGGGACCGCGTGGCGTTCCGGCGCCGCCTGGCGGCCAAGAACCGGCACAACGCCGCCACCATGGCCCTGCACCTGGGCTCGCGGTGGCTGTTCTTCTTCGCGGTCGCCCTGGTCGTGTCGGCGGCCGCGGACCTCTACGGCACGTTCGGTCCGGCCGTGATCGCGCTCGCCAACGTCCTCACCGTGCTGTTCGCCGTCGCCGGCATGGTGCTGACGGAACGCGCCACCGCGGGCCGGCACGGCCTGCGGCCGCTGTACTGCTCGATCTACGAACGCCCCTTCTGGCGGCACGAGCGCTACTGGAAGATCACCAACCCGACCGAGGCGATCGCGGTGTTCAACGGCACGCCCTTCAAGACGGTCGTCTGGCGGCTGCTCGGCGTCCGCATCGGCAGCCGGGTCTTCGACGACGGCTGCTACGTGCCGGAACGGTCCCTGGTCAGCATCGGCGACGAGTGCGTCCTCAACGAGGGCACCCGGATCCAGTGCCACTCGCAGGAGGACGGCACCTTCAAGTCGGACCGCACCACGCTGGGCAGCCGCTGCACCGTCGGCGTGGGCGCCCTCGTCCACTACGGCGTGACGATGGGCGACGGGGCGGTCCTGGCGCCCGACTCCTTCCTGATGAAGGGCGAGGAGGTGCCGGAGCGGGCCCGCTGGGGCGGCAACCCGGCCCGGGAGATGCGGGACACCGCGGCGGGCGCGCCCGGCACGCCCGGCACGCCCGGCTGAGGCCGCCCGGTCGAAGCCGCCCCGCGGGGAACCTTCTTGGGCCGGCTCCCGTTTCTACAGCGCTGTAGTAAACGCGGGAGCCCGTCCGGGAGGCGGTCCGGGCTCCGCCGAGACCTGGAGCGTTTATGCCCCTGTGGGACCGCATCAAGGAATCCGCCGCCACCATGCAGACGCAACTCGTGGCCAAGAAGAACGACCTCAAGAGCGGTGCCTTCCGTGACGCCGCCATGGCGATGTGCGCGCTCGTCGCCGCGGCCGACGGCACCATCGACCCGTCCGAACGGCGCCGGGTCGCCCAGCTCATCGCCACCAACGAGGTCCTGCAGAACTTCGACGCGACGGACCTCCAGCGCCGTTTCGACGCCAACCTCGCCAAGCTCACCTCGGACTTCGACTTCGGCAAGGTCAGCGTGCTGCAGGAGATCGCCAAGGCCGCCAAGAAGCCCGCCGAGGCCCGCGCCGTCGTCCAGATCGGCATCGTCATCGGCGGCGCCGACGGCGACTTCGACAAGACCGAGCAGGCCGTCGTCCGCGAGGCCTGCCACACCCTCGGCCTGCCGCCGCACGAGTTCGACCTCTAGGGCGCAGGCGCCTCGCCACCGGGACGGGCCGGGACCGGCGGGACGACCGGGTGCTGCCGTCCGCCCCGGCGGCAGCACCCCCGGCCGGCGGCCTACAGCGGGGTGGCCGCGTGCAGGACGAGGAACAGGGTGACCGCGGCGTTCGCCGAGGAGAGCGCCGAGGCGGCGGTGCCCGCGGCGGCGCCCCAGGCGGCCAGGCCCACCGCCGTGCAGACCGGCGGCCATACGCGCCCGGCGGGGGCGGGCGCCAGCAGGGCGGCGACACGGCGCGGCACCGGGCCCGTCGTCGCGAACCCGGCGAGCCCGGTGATCCCCTCGAAACCGGCGGAGCCGGCGAAACCGGGGGACCCCACGAAGCCCGAGAGGCCCGCGAGGCCCGCACCCGGAGCCCCCGCGGAGACGAGTGCGGCCCGGCCGATGGCCAGCGCGACGGTACGACGGCTGCCGACGGTACGGGCGGCCTCCTCGTCCGCCCACCGTTCGGTCGTGTAGGAGACCGCGGAACGCAGCGGCCGCAGGAAGGGGTTGGCCCGCGCCGCCAGGTGCACGGCCAGCAGGAACCGGTGGTGGCGGCGGGCGAGGTGGGACCGTTCGTGGGCGAACAGGGCGCGGCGCTCGCCGGCGGTCAGCCGGCCCAGCATCCCCGTGCTGACCACGATCCGGGGCCGGCGGCCCGGCAGCGCGTACGCGTAGGGCGTGCCGTCGGGCAGCACCGCGACCGGGCCCGCCGGCAGGCCCTCCAGCGCGCGCCGCGCCCGGGCGTGGACCGCGCGGTGCCGCCACACCGCCCGCGCGCACGCGCCGAGCACGACGGCGAGGCCCGGTATGGCCGCCTTGCCGGCGATCTCGTCGTACGGAACCGCCGCACGCACCTGCGGGTCCGACCAGCCGTCCGGCAGCGGGTTGCCCGGCAGTTGAGCGGTGCCGACCACCATCAGCAGGGCCAGGCAGAGCGTGCTGCACAGCGCGAGCACCCCGGCCAACGCCGACAGGAGCCAGGTCGCCGTGCGGGGGTGCAGGTGCTGCGCCGCCAGCCGGGCGACGGGCCACGCCGTCAGGGGCAGGACCAGCGGAAGGAAGACGAAGACCCCCATGGCCCGCCCTACTCCTCGGATTCCCCGGCCTGTTCCAGCAGTTCGCGCAGCATCTGCTCGTCCTGCGGCAGCAGTCCGGTCACGAAGCTGGCCAGGACGGCCTGCCGGTCCCGCTCCCCGTCCAGCACCTTGCGCATGCGGAGCGCCGCCAGGTCCGCCTGGTCGGCGGTCGGGGTCCACACGAATGACCGGCCGGCCCGCTCCCGTGTCACCGCGCCCTTGGCGAGCAGCCGCGTCAGGATGGTCACCACCGTGGTGTAGGCGAGGGCGCAGTCCAGCTCCTCCTGCACCTTCGCCGCACTCGCCGGCCCCGGCGCCGCGCGCAGCGCCGCCAGCACCTCGGCCTCCAACTCGCCCTGACCGCGCCGCCTGCCGTGCACCCGGTCCCTCACCCCGTCTCCCTCCAGCCGGCCGCGGCACCCGCCGTGGCCGGGGCGGTTCATCGTAGCCATCGGCGGCCGTGCGCCCTGGCCCACGCCTACTACAGTGCTGTAGTTTCAAAGGGTCGTCACTTCGGGCGCCGCGCGCCCCGTCCAGCCGGAGGGAATCCGCACGATGTTCGGCCTCAGCGAACTCGCCCTGCTGCTCATCGTGGTCGTGGTCGTGATCGGCATCAGAAAGCTGCCGGACCTCGTCCGCTCCGCCGGCAAGGCCACCCGCATCCTCAAGAGCGAGGCCGCGGCCATGAAGGCGGACGAAGACCCGGCGGCCGAGCGGCCCGCCCCGCGGGTCATCCGGGCGGCTCCCGGGGACGTGACCCGCACGTCCGACGAGCCCGGCGGCTCCGGCCGCTGAAACCTCCCCGGCCACCCGGCCGAAGGGCCGTCGCGCCGCCCGCGTGACGTCCCCCGGCGGGCGGCCGTCGGGCGGCCCGCCGGGGGAGGGACGGATCAGGCCGGCTCCTCGACCTCCTTGGCGGGGCCGACGAGTTCCTCGAGGACGTCCTCCATGGTGACGTAGCCGAGCAGCGTGCCGTCGTCCGCGGTGACCGCGGCCAGGTGGGTGCCCGCGGCCCGCAGGGCGGTGAGCGTGTCGTCCAGCGGGGTGGTGGGGCGCAGCTTGATGACGGGGCGGAGGGCGCTCCCGGGGAAGGGCCGGTCGCGCTCGGCGACGCCGAGGGTGTCCTTGATGTGGAGGAAGCCCAGGACACCCCCGTCGGGGCCGGTGACCGGCAGGCGCGAGTAGCCGGAGGCGGTGGCGGTCCGCTCCAGCTCGTCCGGGGTTACCCGCTCGCCGACGGTGACCATGCGGGCGGCCGGCACGAGGATCTCCCCCACCGGGCGGCTGCCCAGTTCCAGGGCGTCGCGCAGGCGCTCGCCGCCCGTGGCGTCGAGCAGTCCGGCGGCGCTGGAGTCCTGGACCAGGCGGGCCAGTTCGTCGTCGGTGAAGACGGCGGCGACCTCGTTCCTGGGCTCGACGCGCAGCAGCCGCAGCAGGGCGTTGGCGAAGGCGTTGATGCCGAAGACCACCGGCCGCAGCGCGCGTGTGACGGCCACCAGGGGCGGGCCGAGCAGCAGCGCGGAGCGCTCGGGCGCGGCGAGCGCGATGTTCTTGGGCACCATCTCGCCGACCAGCATGTGCAGGTAGGTGGCCGCCGTCAGGGCGATCACGAACGAGATCGGGTGCACCAGCCCGTGCGGGACGTGCGCGGCCTCGAAGCCCGGCTCCAGCAGGTGCGCGATGGCGGGCTCGGCGACCGCGCCCAGCACCAGCGAGGAGACGGTGATGCCCAGTTGCGCGGTGGCCAGCAGGGCGGACAGGTGCTGCAGGCCCCACAGCACGGTGCGGGCGCGCCGGTCGCCTCCTTGTGCGCGCGGCTCGATCTGGCTGCGGCGTACGGAGATCAGGGCGAATTCACCGCCCACGAAGAAGGCGTTGGTCAGCAGGGTGAGGGCGCCGACGGCGAGCTGCAGCGCGGTCATCGGGCGTCCTCCGCGATGCGTGCGACGCGAACCCGCTCGGCCACGTGGTGGTCGACGCTGAGCACGGTCAGCCGCCAGCCGTCGTGATCGATGCTGTCCCCGGGGGCGGGGATGCGGGCCAGCTCCGTCGAGACGAGGCCGGCGACGGTCTCGTACGGGCCGTCGGACGCGGTCAGGCCGATGCCGGCCAGCTGGTCCATGCGGACGTTGCCGTCGGCCTCCCAGGAACCGTCGTCCGCGGGGGCGAGGTCGGGCCGCCGCTGGGGGTCGTGCTCGTCGCGCACGTCGCCGACGACCTCCTCCACGACGTCCTCGACGGTGACGACACCGGCGGTGCCGCCGTACTCGTCGATGACGACGGCCATGGTGCGGCGGCTGCGCAGCCGGTCCAGCAGCCGGTTCACCGGCAGGCTGTCGGGGACGAGCAGCGGGGCGGTGGCCAGTGCCTCCACGGGCGTGGTGGCGTGCTCCCCGGCCGGGAGGGCCAGCACGTCTCGGATGTGGACGGTGCCCATGACCTCGTCCAGGCCGTCCCGGTGGACGGGGAAGCGGGACAGGCCGGTGGCCAGCGAGAGCGCCACGGCGTCGGCGGCGGTCGCGTGGGCCTCCAGGGCCCGTACGTCCACGCGCGGGGTCATGACGTTCTCCGCGGTCAGCTCGCTCAGGTGGAGGGTGCGGACGAAGAGCTCGGCGGAGTCGGGTTCCAGCACGCCCGCGGCGGCGGAGTGCCGGGCCAGGGCCCGCAGCTCGTCCGGTGTGCGGGCGGAGGCCAGTTCCTCGGCCGGTTCCAGGCCGAAGCGGCGCACCAGACGGTTCGCGGTGTCGTTGAGGTGGTGGATCAGGGGTGAGAAGGCCGCGGTGAAGCCGCGCTGCGGCCCGGCCACCACCTTGGCGACGGCCAGCGGGCTGGAGATCGCCCAGTTCTTGGGGACCAGCTCGCCGATCACCATCAGCACGACGGTCGAGACGAACACGCCGAGGACGGTCCCGGTCACGGACGCGGCGCCCTCGGGCAGGCCGACGGCCTGGAGGGGGCCGCTCAGCAGGACCGCCAGGGACGGCTCGGCAAGCATGCCGATGATCAGTGAGGTCACCGTGATGCCGAGCTGCGCGCCGGACAGCTGGAGGGTCAGCCGCCGCACGGCCTCGAGGGCGCCGTCCGCGCCGCGCTCGCCGGCGGCGGCGGATCGTTCCAGCTCGCCGCGCTCGACCGTGGTCAGGGAGAACTCCGCCGCGACGAACACCGCGCAGGCCAGGGTCAGCACCAGGGCCAGCAGGAGGAGCAGCACTTCGGTCACCGTGTCACCTCCGTTCCCACGCTTCGGCGGGTCTGTCGGGGGGTGACACGGTCGGTACTCGGTGGATGGTCCATCGCGGGAACCGCGGCTCCTTCTTCGTGCTCGGTACGGCGGGTTTCCCCCATGGTAAAGGAAGCGCAAAGGAGGCCGTCAATGGAGACGGCCCTTCTGTGGCACGGGCGACCCGACCGCACGACCGGCGGGATTCCGCTCGGCCATGTGGGTGTCTTGGGAACTTCTTTACCTGACGCGGTAGTTCTGCGGGTGGCCCGCAGGGGCCGACGGAACCACAGGAGTGAACGCACGGCCCGCTCCACCGCGGGCCGCACCCCCTCCCGTCCGGCCACCCGCACCGCCACCGCCCCACGACCGCCGTACGACCTCATGTCGCGCACCTCACCCGAGCGGCTCCGTCCGCCGGGCCGTGCCGACCCGACCATCCGTGGAGTCACCCCCCGATGTCCTGGTTCGAAGCCGCCGTCCTCGGCCTGCTGCAGGGGCTCACCGAGTTCCTGCCCGTCTCCTCCAGCGCCCACCTGCGCGTGTTCTCCGCCCTGGCCGGCTGGAAGGACCCCGGTTCCGCCTTCACCGCGGTGACGCAGCTGGGCACCGAGACGGCGGTGCTGATCTACTTCCGCCGCGACATCGTCTCGATCGTCAAGGCCTGGACGACGTCCCTCTTCGTGCCCGACCGGCGCAAGGACCCCGACGCCCGCATGGGCTGGTTCGTCATCATCGGGACGGTCCCCATCGCGGTGCTCGGCGCCGTCTTCCAGCACAGCATCGAGACGTCCCTGCGCGACCTGCGGATCACCGGCGCCGTGCTGATCCTCTTCGGACTGGTCCTCGCCGTGGCCGACCGGACCCGGGCGATCCGCAAGGCCAAGCCCATCAGCGAGCTGACCCTCCCGCACGCCCTCGGGTACGGCTTCGCGCAGTCGCTCGCCCTCATCCCCGGTGTCTCCCGCTCCGGCGGCACGATCAGCGCGGGGCTCTTCCTCGGCTACAGCCGTGAGGCGGCCGCCCGCTACTCGTTCCTGCTGGCCATCCCGGCGGTGCTCGCCTCCGGCACGCTGGAGCTGTTCAAGATCGGCGACGGGTCCGCCCCCGCCTGGGGGCCGACGCTGCTCGCCACCGGGATCGCCTTCGCCGTGGGCTACGCGGCCATCGCCTGGTTCCTCAAGTACGTCTCCACGCACAGCTTCACGCCGTTCGTGGTCTACCGCGTGCTGCTCGGCGTGCTGATCCTGGGGCTCGTCGCGGCGGGTGCCGTCGCGCCGGGCGCGGGCGGCGTGGGCTGACCACCGGGGGCTCAGTCCTCGTCCTGTGACTCGTCACCCCGGTCGTCGCCCTGGTCGTCGTCACCCTGACCGCCGCCCTGGCCGGCGGACGGCGTGAGCGACCCGGGCGAGGACCCGCTCCCCTCGGTCGACGTCGCGCTCGGACCGTCGGTGGGGGTCTTCGCGGAACTGCTGTCCGGCGAGAACCAGACCATGCCGAGGATCACGGCCACCACGAAGGCCACCACCCCGGCGATGGCGCTCGCGACGCGGGGCCGGTAGCGGATGAACTCACGGGGGGTGCGTCGCTGCGCCGGCGCGGCCCGCCGCCTGGACGCCGACGCCGCCGAACGGGCGCTGCGTGCCGAGCGCGTCGCCGGCGGCCGGACCAGCGCCGCCGTACCGGCCTCGTGCCCGGCCCCGCCCGGGGCGCCGTGCGGCGGCACGGTGGCCGGCGACGGGACGGAGTGCGCGCGCCACGCGTCCGTACGGAACCAGTCGGCGACGTCCTGGGCCGTCGGCCGCTCCTCGGGCTGCTTGGCCAGGAGCCCGAGCAGGTAGTCCTCGAAGGCGGAGGGCAGGTCGGCGCCCAGCTGGGAGGGCGGCACGGGCGCACTGTCGATGTGCTGGTAGAGCAGCGCCGTCGCGCTGTCGCCCTGGAAGGGCGCGCGGCCCGTCAGCAGTTGGTAGAGGACGCAGCCGAGCGCGTACACGTCGGAGGCGGGTCCCGCCGTCCGGCCCAGGGCCCGTTCGGGCGCGAGGTAGAGGCTGGTGCCGACGATCTGCCCGGTCATGGTGAGCCCGGCGGCGGGGTCGTCGACGAACCGGGCTATCCCGAAGTCGCCGATCTTGAGCGATCCCGCGGCGTCGAGCATCAGGTTGCCCGGTTTGATGTCGCGGTGGACGATGCCCTGCTGGTGGGCGGCCGCCAGTCCCGCGGCGGCCTGCGCGGCGACGACCGCGACGTGATCGGCGGTCAGCAGATGCCCGGCCTCCAGCAACTGGGCGAGGCTGTCGCCTTCGACCAGTTCCATGACGAGGAAGAACCGCCCGTCCCAGGCCCCGAAGTCGAAGACCGCCACGACGTGCGGGTGCCCCAGACGCGCGGCCGTCTGCGCCTCCAGCCGGAACCGCGCGGCCGCCGAGGGGTCGGAACCGTCGCCCAGTAGCAGCTTGACCGCGACGGAACGTCCCAGCACCTCGTCGGTCGCCCGCCACACCTCGCCCATGCCGCCGCGGCCGATGGGCGCGTCCAAGCGATACCGATCCGCCACCAGCACGTCGTACGACCTCGATCCCGCGAGCCAAACCAGACCCCCCTTAAGGTACTTCACCCGCGCACCCGCGGTGACCTGCGGCCGCAACCGCCGGGGGCTCACACCTCGCCGAGGAACCCCGGGTCGGCCGGGCCCGTCCGCCGGGCGAAGTCGGCGGCGGTGCCCAGGAGTTCGCGCATCGGGACCGCCGTCCGGGTCGTCGCCGCGAGGTCGGCGTGCGCCTCCTCGGACCACAGGAACGGGTACACGGCGAGCCCTTGCGAGGGGGCGAGTGCCGCGGCGTCCTCGCGCCACGCCGGCGGGCGCAGCCCCTCGTAGAACATCGCCGTCCGCCCCGAGAGCAGCCAGGCGACCCACTCGGCGTAACCCATGTCCATCGCCTCCCAGGCGAGGGTGTCGGGCGCGAAGTACGTCATCCGGCCGGGCGCGCCGGGGCGTCCCACGGCCGCGGGATCGTGGCCGTTGAGTGCGAACACCCCGCCCAGCACGTCCTGGCCGACGACGAGCCCGGTGCCGGGGTGCCAGGACGGGTCGAAGGCCGCCGGGAAGCGGTTGACCCGCCCCAGGCTCGGCAGGCCCCCCTCGGCCGTCCCGCCGCCGCCGAACACCCGCACCCATCCGTCGTCCAGGAGCAGCCCGCCGGTGTTCAGCACCAGGGCGCCCAGGGCCGACCGGGCCGTCACCTGCAACTGCAGCAGGCACCGGCGCCCTTCGCCGGGATCCGCGGGCAGCACCCGGACGGGCACGGGGGCGGCGGTGAGCATGGTCTCCAGCTCCGGCCAGGCCGGGGCGTCCACGTCGGTCAACTCGTCGATCTGGCGCATCCGAGGATGATCCCAGCCGGGCCCCGGCCCGCCGGACTCAGCCCCGCCGGTCCCAGGCGGCGTTGTGCAGGAAGTGGGTGTCGTACCGTTCCTGCACCTCCAGCAGGCTCTCCGGGGTGGCCTCGCCCAGGGCGATCCGCTGCAAGTGGCGGAAGTATTCGAAGCGTTCGACGCCCGGGGTGATGACGATGAGCATGTCGGCGTCGCAGCCGGGCGCCGCGGCGAAGGCGTGCGGGCGGCCGGGCGGGACGACGACCAGGTCGCCGGCTCCGGCCGTGACGACCTCGTCCCCGGACAGGAACCGGGCCTCGCCGTCCAGCATGTAGAACATCTCGGCCGACCTGTCGTGCCGGTGCGGCCGGGCGCCGTCGGCGCCGCCGGTCAGGGTCACGCGCTGGGTGGAGAGCGCGCCGCCCGTCGCACTGCTGTCGGCGAGCAGCCGGACGGTGGTGGGGGCGCGGCCGATGACCTCGGCCTCGGTGGAGCGGACGATCACGGAAGCGTCGAAGTCGGACACGATCAATGACATGGCGGGCTCCTTGTCCGGGTGGTGCCGGGTCGTGACGGATCTTGCCGGGGCCTGACGGGCCGTGACGGGTCTTCGGGAACGCCGGTTCACACCGCGAAGAGCAGGGCGGCGCTGACGAGGACGGCGACCGCGGTGGCGAAGTGGATGCCGAACGCGACCGCCTTGGTGCCGCCGTGGCGCAGGACTATCCAGGTGTCGCCGAGCGGGGCGAGCGCCACGACCAGCATGAACCAGGCCTCGGCGTGGGCGCCGGCGAGGGCTAGCAGGGCCAGGCCCATCACGCCGAAGGTCGCGTCCCGCACCCCCTTGACGGCGAGGTAGGCGCCGGCCCCGTCCCCCTCGGCGGGCACGCCGTACGCGGCGGCCGCGGGGCGGGGCTGAAACAAGAACCGGGCTCCGACGAAGAGCACCAGCAGGTCGAGCACGACGGCGAGGGCGTACGCGGTGACGGTCATCTCCGGAACTCCTTGCTAGCAGCGCTAGGGGCAAGAGCGAAGCTAGCAGAGCATCGACAGAAGGTCTAGCAATGCTAGAATCCCGTCATGACGATCCGGACGCGCCGGGAGCGCGAGCGAGCCGACCGCGAGCAGCTGATCATCACGGCCGCGCGGGAGCTGGCCGAGGCCGAGGGCTGGGACGCGGTCACCACACGGCGGCTGGCCGCCGAGATCGAGTACAGCCAGCCCGTCCTGTACAGCCACTTCAAGGGCAAGGACGCCATCATGGCCGCCGTCGCGGTGCAGGGCTTCGCGGAACTCGCCGCCGATCTGCGCCGCGCGCGCACCGAGGCGCCGGGCCCACGCGAGACCTTCGCCGCGGTGGGCGAGGCGTACACGGACTTCGCGCGGCGGCGGCCGGCCCTCTACGACGCGATGTTCACCCACCACGTCGGCCTGCCGTTCGCCACGCCCGAGGCCCCGGCGGCCCTGCGCGAGGCGTTCGGCGAACTGCTGCGGGCCGTCGAGCCGGTCGCGGGTGCCGGCGACGCACCGGACCTCCTCACGGAGACCTACTGGGCCGCCCTGCACGGCCTGGTCACCCTGATGCGCAGCGGACGGCTGCCGGAGGCGGCGCACGGGCGCCGGCTCGCCCTGCTGAACGCCCGCTTCACCGGCGGCGGTTGAACCCGCCGCCGGTGGCATCCGGGTCCCTCAGGGGACGAGGACGGTGAGTGAGGTGTCGGTGACGGCGAACCCGAGCCGCTCGTACAGCCGGCGGGCGGGGTTGGCGTCGCTCACCGCCAGGCCGATCCGCGGCAGACCGCTCGCCGCCGCGTCCGCCAGCACCCGGCGCAGCAGCCGCGAACCGAGACCGGCGTAGCGGGAATCCGGCTGCCGGAAGACCGTCGTGACCCACGGGAGGCCGTCCCGGTCCGTCACGACGACCCCCGCGACCACCTGGTCGGCCTCGTCGACGGCCAGGGTGCTGCACGGCAGGACGGGCCCGAGCACGGCGCCCGCCAGCAGCGGGGCCAGCTGGCTGTCGAGGGCCTCCTCGTCGCCGCCCTGGACGTGGTCGGGATGACCGGGGCCGAAGGCGGCGCGCCAGGCGGGGAACAGCTCCCGGGCCCCGCGGTCGCAGGGCACCGCGCGCAGCCCGTCCGGCAGGGGCGAGGTGGCCCACTCGCGCGGCGGGGGGTCGGCGACGAGGTCCCGCGCCATTCCGTGCGCGTGCCGGAGCACCCGGGCACCGTGCCGTACGAGCTGCTCGCCGAGTTCGACGGAACCCGACACGGCCCAGCCCCGCATGCCCGCGAGCACGGCCGGGACGGGGTCGGGCCCCACCGCCTGGGCGAGGTCGGCCCACGGGCGGCCGTCCCGGACCCCCTCGACGTACGTCAGCTCCGGCAGTCCCCCGGGCCCGCGCAGGACCAGGCGCTCTTCCTCGTGCACGGTCACTCAGTACCCGCCCGCCGGCGTCGGCATCGCTCTCATGCGGCCCATGCTGCGGGCCGCCCGCCGGTGCGCGCAAACGAATTGCGGCCGGGGCCGCGGCGGCGCACCGGCGCGCCGGACCGTCAGGCCCGCGGGGCCGGGTAGGTCGGGTACTCGACCTCGGAGACGTGCTGGACGACCCGGATGACCTGGCAGGAGTAGCCGAACTCGTTGTCGTACCAGAGGTAGAGGATGGCGTTGTCACCGTCGACCTTGGTGGCGCCGGCGTCGACGATCGAGGCGTGCCGCGAGCCGACGAAGTCGCTGGAGACGGCGTCGGGCGCGCTGATGAAGTCGATCTGGCGCTTGAGCGGCGAGGTCAGCGACACCTCGCGGAGGTGGTCGAGGACCTCCTCGCGGGTGGTCTCGCGGCCGAGCTGCAGGCTGAGGATCGCGATCGAGACGTCCGGTACGGGCACGCGGATCGAACTGCCGGTGATCTTCGCCTTGAGGTCGGGCAGCGCCTTGGCGACGGCCGAGGCGGCGCCGGTCTCGGTGATGACCATGTTGAGCGCCGCCGAGCGGCCACGGCGGTCGGAGCCGTGGTAGTTGTCCAGCAGGTTCTGGTCGTTGGTGAAGGAGTGGACCGTCTCGACGTGGCCGCGCAGGACGCCGTACTCGTCGGCCATCGCCTTCAGCGGCGGCACGATGGCGTTGGTGGTGCAGGAGGCGCAGGACAGGATCCGCTCGTCCGGCTTGATCATGTCGTGGTTGACGCCGTGGACGACGTTGGGCACGTCCCCCTTGCCCGGCGCGGTCAGGACGACCTTGTCGACACCGGGCCGCAGGTGCTGCGACAGTCCCTCGCGGTCGCGCCACCGGCCGGTGTTGTCGATGAGGATGGCGTCCTTGATGCCGTGCGCGGTGTAGTCGACCGACGCCGGGTCGTCGGCGTAGATCACCTTGATGACGTTGCCGTTGGCGATGATGGTGCCGTTCGCCTCGTCCACGGTGATGGTGCCCTGGAACTGGCCGTGGACGGAGTCGCGGCGCAGCAGCGAGGCGCGCTTGACGAGATCCTGCCCGGAGCCCCTGCGGACGACGACGGCACGCAGCCGCAGGCCGTTGCCGGACCCGGCCTTCTCGATCAGCAGCCGGGCCAGGAGACGGCCGATGCGGCCGAAGCCGTAGAGGACGACGTCGCGCGGCTCCCGGCGCTCGATCTTGCCGTCACCCGTGGCGCCCGCGACGGCCTGCGCGGTGAACTCCTCGACAGACAGCCCGCGGTCGTCGTCCCGGTAGCCCGCGGCGAGCATCCCGAGGTCGATCTGGGAGGGTCCGAGGTCGAGCGTGGTGAGGGCCCGCAGGAACGGCAGCGTCTCGGTGACCGACAGCTCCTCCCCGGCGATCTGCCGGACGAACCGGTGGGCCTTGAGGATGCTGATCACCGACGTGTTCACCAGGGAGCGGCTGTGCAGCAGGACGGTCACGTCCCGCTCCCTGTGCAGCTTCCCGATGATCGGGATCATCGATTCCGCGATCTCCTCGCGGTGCTTCCAGTCGGTGAACGAGTCGTCATTGACAGTCACAGGCTTATCTTTCGAGCTAGGCGGTGCTCATATGTTAACCACACCGCCATCTCGTGCTTCCCTGCGGGTCCCGCCGCCCACTGCCTTCAGGAGACCGCGACGACCCCGACAGCCGCCGAACCGGTCCGCGCGCGCAGGAGGACGTCGTAGAGGAACCGGTCGCCGGCCCGCGGCGCCACGACCGCCCGGGCACCGGTCGGCAGCGCGCGGGACACGCTCTCGTGCCGCTCCCCCGGCACCGAGCCGCTGACCGCCACCAGTCGCACCGAGGTCCTGCCGATGTTCTCGAACGTCACGGAACGGGTCCGGGGACAGGGGCCGTCGTGCTCGCCCGCGCAGTGGAAGCGGACGTCGCCGAGCTCCACCAGCCCGCACGAGACGTCGGTGGCGAACGCGAAGTGGGAGGAGCAGACGGCCCCGACCCGCAGTTCCTGCGCGGGCGCCTCGGCGGCCGTGCCGCCGGGACGGGGGTCGTCACCGGTGCGTGGCGCGTCCGCGCAGGAGACGGCGGACACCCCCAGGGCGGCGGTGGCGAGGGCTGCGGGCAGGAGTGCTGTGCGCACCTGTGGCTCCAGAAGTGGTGCGGTCGGCGAGCCGGCGCTCGCCGCGCTGCCGGACCGGTCGCCGGCCGGAGGGCGGGATGGGGGGAGGACCGGGGGCCCGGACGCGGGTGGGGCCCGGAAGCCGTGGCTCACGGGCCCCACCCTCACTGCGTCGTACGCGTGTCAGCCGTTGTGCGCGGGGCGCTGCGTGGCGATGACGTCGTTCGCGTACACCAGGGCGGTGCGGTGGTTGAACTGGATGGTGTACATCTTCTTGGCGCCGAAGACGACCTTGCCGTCGGCCTTGAAGTAGTCGTCGGTCAGGGCCGGCGCCGCGGTGGCGACGTAGGCCTGGCCGGACGGGATCGAGTACATGCTCAGCGGGGCCTGGGTGGAGGCGCCGTAGCCGGCCGGGTACTCCGCGGCGTCCGGGTAGCTGGAGCCGTACACCTTGGCGGGCGGCGTGGCGGGGGTGACGCCGGCCTTGATCAGGGTGTAACCACCGCGCGCCACGAGGGTGTTGGCACCCTTCGGGTTGTGGAACCACACCTTCGCGCCGCTGAACCAGATCGCGGTCCAGGGGCCCTCCTTGCCGGCGACCACGAACTGCTGGCCGGCCTGCACGGTGTTGCCCCAGTCGTTGATCCGGTCGGTGCCGTCGCCACCGGAGTGGATCGCCTGGTCACCGAAGAGGGGCGCGGTGTCGCTGGGGGCGGTGCGCACGAACAGGGAGTTCGACGGCTGCGTCACCTTGGTGCACTCGGGGGTGGCACCGGTCGGGTCGTCGCTCGGGCAGATCTCGACGGTCTGCTCGTTGTGCTCGAACCCGGGGGCGATGGTCACCACCGAGCCGACGTCGCCGACCCCGCGCTTGCCCTCGGCGGGCGCGCCGACCAGGTCCATGAAGTGCTCCCAGTTCCACCGCGGACCCGGGTCCCAGTGCATGCCGGACACGGTCGCCGACGACGGGCCGACAACGTTGTCGTGGCCGACGATGTGCTGCCGGTCCAGCGGGATGTCGAAGCGTTCGGCCAGGTACTTCACCAGCTCCGCGGTGGCCTCGTACTGCGCCTCGGTGTACCAGTCGGCCCCGTGCGCGGCGAAGCCCTCGTGCTCGATGCCGATGGAGTGCATGTTGGACGAGTA